>JAKURV010000004.1 GCA_022452035.1 Acidimicrobiales bacterium
ACTGGCCGTAGGCGAGGAGTTCGCTGAGGGCCCGGCCCACCCCGGCGCTCTCATCGAGGGTCTTTGCTGCATAGCGAACTGTTAGGTCAGTAGCGCCTCGGCGATACTGTCGAGGTGGTTCAGGTCCTGGTCGTCAAGGACTTGTAGGTAGACCCGATTACATCCTCGTTCAGAGAACTCAGCAGCCCTTGCGCGCAGTTCTTCCCGGCTTCCAGCAAACCCGTTTTGGCGAAGTTCGTCAGGTTGCCGTCCGATCGCCGCTGCGCGTCGTTCCATTTCGGCATCGTCATCACCACAACAGACAACCTGAGCACTGGAGTAAACGAGGTCATCAGGATCCCGGCCGCTGGCCTGACAAGCGTCACGCACGATGGTGGTCACTTCTGTCCATCTTTCCGGCGGCGTGAACGGAACGTTGAACTCGGTGGCGAAACGTGCAGCCAGCCGAGGTGTTCGTCTCGGACCGGACCCACCCATGATTATCGGCGGACCCGGCCTCTGTTCGGGTTTCGGCAGAGCGGGTGAACCCTCGATGGTCAGTATCCGGCCGGAGTAGTCGAAAGTCTCTCCGATCGGCGTGTTCCACATCCCGGTCATGATTTCCAGGGTGTCCTCGAGCAGATCGAAGCGTTTCCCGATTGGCGGGAAGGTCAGACCCTGGGCCTGGTGTTCAGCCTCATACCAACCGGCTCCGAGGCCGAGTTCTATCCGCCCACCGCTCATCTGATCGACCTGGGCTACCGACACGGCAAGAGGACCAATGTGGCGAAAGGTGATCGGAGTTACCAGGGTGCCTAGGCGAATACGTTGCGTGTCGCGGGCAAGACCAGCCAACGTCGTCCAGGCGTCAGTGGGGCCGGGCAGTCCATTGCTGTCTCCCATGCTTAGGTAATGGTCGGAGGTGAAGAATCCACCGAAGCCAAGTTCGTCAGCATGGCGAGCCAGGGCTAGGAGTCGCTCGTAGGTCGTTCCCTGCTGCGGTTCTACAAAGATTCGGTAGTCCACGGTCCTCCTTGAGTTCTTTCTGCATTCTGGGCCAGCAGTCGCCCATCGTGCTGACACGCCCGTTGATATTCGGATTCCGGCTTAGATGATGGCTTTTTCTAGGAAGGGCTCACCGCGCATGATCCGACCATGGCCCATTGCCGACAGGTCGATGGTGCGGTACTCGCCGTAGGTGAGGAGCTCGCTGAGCGCCCGGCCCACCCCGGCGCTCTGCTGTAGACCGTGTCCGCTGAACCCGTTGCAGAAGTAGAAGTTCGGTACCGCTTCGGCGGGACCGACCACGGCGTTCCGGTCCAGCGTGTTGTAGGCGTAGTGGCCGACCCAGGAGTGGGTCACAGCAATCCGTTCGAAGGCCGGAATCCGGTGCACGAGGGCGGGCCAGATCAGGTCTTCCCACTCGTCGCGTCGGACAGCAAAGTCGTCCGGGTCTACTTCCACGTCGTCGGCCGGGGGGATACCGGCCAGGTAGTGAGGCGGTTCGGTCCGGACGTGCATCCCGTTGATGTCGATGGTCAACGGCAGGGTGGGCCCGTCGAGTTCTTCCCGGCAGTCGAAAACCCAGGCACCCCGAATCCGAGGCTCAACGGGCAGAGGCAGACCGACCAGGTCGGCCACCCATCGGGCCCGCGGCCCGGCACAGTTCACGACCCGGTCACAGGCCACCACGGTTCCTGAGGCCAACTCGACGTGGGTGATCCGGCTGCCGGCCGCGTCGGTCCGTAAGCCCACTACTTGGTCGGTTACGTACTCGATGCCGTTGTGGCGGGCCCTCTGCTGGAAGCCTCGCATCATGGAGTAGGCGTCCAGGGTGCCTTCGTGGCGCAGGCCGAGGCTGGCACCGGCCAGGTCATCGACAAACAGGTAGCCGAACCGGTCGGCTAGCTGCCCGGCGGTCAGCAGCGCTACCTCGGCTCCGCATGACAGCTGCACCTCGTGGTTTTCGCGCAGGACTTCCATGCCGTCGCCGGTGGCGAGGAACAGGTAGCCGGTGTCTCGGAACCCCAGGTCGGGCGACTCGCCGTCCACCTGAACGTTCTCGTGGAAGTCGGCGATGAATTCGGTGGCGAACATTGACAGGCGGACGTTGACCGCCTCGGAGAACTGGTGGCGGATACTGGCTTCGGACAGGGTGGTCGAGGACCGCTCGTAGGTCGGGTCCATCTCCACGACCAGGACCGGACCGTCAAAGTCGGGGTTCTCAGACAGCCAATAGGCCACCGAACTACCCATGACTGCCCCGCCCACGATGACGGTGTCGTAGCCGGAGCGGCTCGGACCCGTCGGGGCGGGCCCGGTCACGTCACG
Source organism: Acidimicrobiales bacterium (assembly GCA_022452035.1). Taxonomy (NCBI): domain Bacteria; kingdom Bacillati; phylum Actinomycetota; class Acidimicrobiia; order Acidimicrobiales; species Acidimicrobiales bacterium. Next base: position 2,311 of record JAKURV010000004.1, read on the forward strand.
TAGCCCTGTCGACGGTCCTCAGCCACCGCCTCGGAATCGCGTTGAACCGGTTCGCCAAACCCGCCACCCCCGGGGAGCTCCAACACGATCGTGCGGCCAGCCGGCACCAACTGCTTGCCCTTGGCGTCAAACGGGGTGCCGTCATCGAGGTACACGCGGCCCGGTGCACCGTCTCCGCCGCCGCGGCGCCCCCGAGCCGGGTTCTCGACCCGGTCGAACATGCACGAGAAAGCGAAGTGGTAGCCGTCGGTGGGGCCCAGCTCGATGACCTGGCCCAGGCCGCCGCGCTGACGTCCGGCTCCTCCCGAGTCGGGACGTAGTTCCTTGCGCCACACCACGATGGGTCCGGCCTGCTCGGTGGCCTCGGCGGGCATGGTTCGCACACCACTAGGGAACGCCGTGCTGTTGAGACCATCTAGGGCGGGGCGAGCGCCGGTGCCTCCACTGTTGAACATGAGGATCTCCCGGGGTGGGAGCCCGGCCGACGGGTCAACAGCCCGGGCGCTGACCTGGAAGTTCCAAAGGGCTCCGGCGCCTTCGGCGGGCACCACGTCGGGGAGCGCGTCGGCAATGGCCCCCAGGCACAGGTCGGTAACGAAGTGCCCGATCACGTGGCGCACCGCCACCGGCTCGGGGTGGCGGGCGTTGAGGATGCAGCCCTCAGGGGCGCTAACCGAGAAGGCAGCCAGGGAGGCATGGTTGGACGGCATCTCGGGGGCCAGAGCCACGAGCATGGCGTACGAGAAGTAGGCGTGGGCGTACGTCAGGGGCACGTTCACGCCGTGAGCACAAGTCGGCGACGTGCCGGCGAAGTCGGCGTGGGCGCCGTCGTCGGTGACGGTCAGGGTGACGACCAGATCGACCGAGTCGTTGTAACCGTCGACCCGCATTTCGTTGGTGTACGTGCCGGGAGGCAGAGCCTGAAGGCGTTCCCGGGTAGCGACAGCGGTCCGCTCGAAGATGAAGGCAGCCAGCTCGACAACGTCGTCCAGGTCGAACTCGTCGAGCATGGCGTGCAGGCGGCGGGCGCCCGTGTCGTTACAGCCCGACAGCGAGTACAGGTCGCCGACCACCTGCCCGGCTTCGCGCACGTTGTTGCGCACGATGTTCAACAGGTCCTCGTTGACCACGCCCCGTTCAGCGAACTTCATGATGGGGACGAAAAGCCCCTCTTCGTAAACCTCGGTGGCGTCCGGTCCGTAACCGCGGCCGCCCACGTCGACCACGTGGGCTGTGCAGGCGAAGAAGGCGACCAGGTTGCCGTTTCGAAACACCGGGTTGACGACGGTGAAGTCGTGCAGGTGGCCGGTGCCCTTCCACGGGTCGTTGGTGATGTACGAGTCGCCCTCGTAGATCCGGTGAGGGCCGATGTCCTCGATGAAGTTGACGACCGCTGCGGCCATGGTGTTGACGTGGCCCGGGGTGCCGGTCACCGCCTGGGCGATCATCCGGCCCTCAGTGTCGTAGATGCCGGCCGACAGGTCGCCGGCTTCGCGGACACTGGTGCTAAACGCCGTGCGCACCAGGGCCAGCGCCTGCTCCTCCACGATGGAAATGAGCCGGTTCCACATCACCTGGTGACGAAGCTCGCTCACGGCGTGGCCTCCTGTCGGGTCACCAGCAGGCAACCGTCGGCCTGCAGGACCGCCTGCTGGGTGCTGGACAGCCAGGTGGTGGTCTGAGGTTCCACGACGACTGCCGGACCCGGCACACGGTCACCGACAGCCAGGTCGTCTCGCTCCACGACAGCTGCCGTCACCGGGGTACCGGTCGTCGGGTCGTGGATAGTCCGGGAACGCCCGGTAGCGACATCACGGGAGGCAGCCACCCGCTCGATTCGATCCACCGGCGGTCGCGGAGTGGCCACCCGCACCGACCAGCCGATGGCCTCGATGGCCAGGCCGGCGATAGCTCGCCCGAAGAACTCCTCGTAGGCCTTCTCGAACCGGTTAGCCAGCAGCTCGCCACCCAGGTGGTCGAACGGGGCGGCATCGAGGCGGACGGGGATCTCCCATCCCTGACCGGCGTAACGCATGAAAACCCACCGTTCGGTCTCCAGAGCCGGCGGCCCATCAGCCTGGTGGGTGGTGGCCAGGGCTGCGGCGACCACCCCGGTGGCTTCGTCGGCCAGCTCGGCCAGCATCCGGTTGGCTGCCTCGTGGTCAAAGTCGGAGGTCAGGGCGTGGTGGCTACGGAGGGCCTCGTAGGCGACAGGGGCCCGGAGGAACCCGATAGCTGAGCCCACGCTGGCTCCCGGCGGGATCAGCAGCTCGTCCACGTCGAGCTTGTCGCACAGCCGACCGGCGTGCAGGGGGGCACCGCCACCGAAGGCAATGACAGTGAAGCGGCTCACGTCCTTGCCGTTTTCCACGGCGTGGACCCGGGCTGCGTTGGCCATGTTCTCGTCGACCACCTCGACGACACCTTCGGCTGCCGTGTCAGACGTCAGCCCGAGCGTGGCACCGACCCCGGCGTCCAAAGCCGTCCGGGCTGCCTCCTCGGACAGGTCGATGCCCGGAGCGCCGAACGTGTCGGCCGACAGGCGACCCAGGACCAGGTCAGCGTCAGTCACCGTGGGGGCCGTACCCCCCAGCCCGTAGGAGGCGGGGCCGGGTTCGGAACCTGCGCTGAGTGGCCCGACGCGGATCTGTCCCAGCACGTCCACGCCGGCGATGGATCCGCCTCCGGCTCCGATCTCGATCATCTCGATGACCGGGATGGAGATGGGCATCCCGCTGCCCTTGGTGAACCGGTGGGTGCGGGCCACCTCAAACGTTTTGGCCGTCCGGGGGGTTTGGTCCTCGATGAGGCAGATCTTGGCTGTGGTTCCGCCCATGTCGTAGGAGAGCACAGCGTCCAGGCCGTGACGGGCCGCGATGTCGGCGGCGAAGATGGCCCCTCCGGCCGGCCCGGATTCCACGAGGCGCACCGGGAACCGTGACGCCGTCTCGACGGTCATGAGGCCGCCACCGGAGTGGATCAGCGAAACAGGGCAGCGGGCGCCCGTCGCTTGGAGTCGGCGTTCCAGTTCACCCAGGTAGGTGGCCATGAGGGGTTGGACGTAGGCGTTGGCGCACACCGTGTTGAACCGCTCGAACTCTCGCATCTGGGGCGACACCTCAGAGCTGATTGATACGGCCACGTCGGGTAGGCGTTCCAGCAGCAGGTCGCGGAAGCGCCGCTCGTGGGTGCCGTCCACGTAGGCGTGGATGAACCCCACAGCGACCGACTCGTAGGTCTCACCGTCGGCGCGTTCGGCCAGCACCTCGACCAGGGCCCGTGCTTCGTCGTCGTCGAACGGGCGCAGGACCGAGCCATCGGCACCGATCCGCTCCGACAGGACATGGCGGTCCCTCCGCTCGATAAGCGGGGTGGGTAGCACCAGGTTCAGGTCGTACTGCTCGAAGCGGCTCTCGGTGCGCATTTCGATGGTGTCGCGGAAGCCGGCTGTGGTGACCAGAGCGGTGCGGGCCCCGGTGCGTGAGATAAGGGCGTTGGTGGCCAGCGTCGTGCCGTGGATGAACGTTTCCAGGTTGGCCAGGTCGGCTCCGGCGTCGGCGACGACCTGGTGGACGCCGTCGAGGATGCCCTGTTCGGGGGCGTCGTACGTGGTGAGGACCTTGGTTGAGAACAACCCATCGTCGGTTTCCAGCACCACGTCGGTGAATGTGCCCCCGACGTCGGCGCCGATACGCATGCCCATGGCCCGGTCCTCAGTCCTCGCCGAGCACCTGGTCGAGCGACGGGAAATCGCTGGGCGGCATGATGTCAACGGTGGCTGACCGCTGCTGGGACAGCATCCCACCGTCCACTTTGAGGACGTCGCCGGTGATGTAGCGGGCATCGTCGGAAGCCAGGAACAACGCCGGGCCGGCCATGTCGTCCGGGTCGCCGGGTCGTCCCAGCGGGATGTTCTCGCCCCGCAGACGTCGGGCTGCCTCGTCCATGCCCTCGGTGTCGATGGAGCCCGGCATCAAAGCGCACACCCGGATGCCGTACGGGCCGAGGTCCAGGGCCATGGCTCGGGTCAGGGCCTCGATGCCGCCCTTGGAGGCGTCGTAGGCGGTAAACGCCCGGTGGGCGCGGGTGGCTCCACCGGACGACATGTTGATGATCACGCCCGCTCCGTTGGCGGCCATGATCCGGGCCGCCCGGTGCGAACACAGGAAATGGCCGGTGAGGTTGACGTCGATGATGCGCCGCCACCAGGCCTCGTCAGCCTCGAAGAAATGAAGCATGGGGCTGACCATGCCGGCGTTGTTGACCAGCACGTCGACGGTACCGAACGCCTCGACGGCGGTGTCGAACAGGGCCTCGACCTGGGCGCTGTCAGACACGTCGGCCGGGCCTCCGACTGCCGTACCGCCGGCCGCTGTGATGGAGGCCACCACGTCGTCCACCCGGGAGGATTCCAGGTCGTTAACCACCACGGAGGCGCCTGCCCCGGCGAAGCGTTCGGCGATGGCCCGCCCGATGCCTTTGCCTGCACCGGTGACGACAACGACCTGACCTTCGTGAGAAGCACTCATGGACGGCCTTTCAATCCTTGTATCGACCCGTACACGCGAGGCTATCGGGGGTCGAATCCGGAGGTCAGATCCGGGGCGGTGAGTGCGGGACGCCGCCTTTTGGACGTCAGGTCCGGCCTAGGAACTCTCCGACGGTGTCGACCAGCAGGTCGGCGTGCCCGTCGTCCACGTCGAGGTGGGTCACGATGCGCAGCGTGGGCTTCCAGAAACACAAAAGGATCCCAGCGGCCTCCAGGTGGGCTACCAGACCGTCGTGGCGATCGGCGGGCGGAGTGGCCCACACCATGTTGGTGGCCTGCACGACCTCCATACCGTCGATGCCGCGCAGCCCGTCGGCGATACGTCTGGCCCGCTCATGGTCCTCGGCCAGGCGGTCTACGTGGTGGTCCAGGGCGTGCAGCCCGGCGGCTGCCAGGTGGCCGGCCTGGCGCATGCCGCCCCCCAGCATCTTGCGGATCCGGAAGGCCCGGGCAATGGAGGCTTGGTCTCCGGCGAGCACCGTGCCTACCGGGGCGCCGAGGCCCTTGGAGAGGCAGAGAGAAACCGTGTCGGTATCGGCGGAGTAGGCGTCGATACCGACACCCTCGGCGACTGCCGCGTGGAACAGGCGGGCGCCGTCAAGGTGGACGGCCAGGTCGTGCTCCCGGGCCGCCGCGATCAGGTTGGCTATCTGGTCGACGGACTGGGCGTGTCCGTTGACGGTGTTCTCCAGGCTGAGGAGGCGGGTCACCGGGTGGTGCTGGTCGGGTTCTTTGACGGCAGCCCGGACGTCTTCCGGCGTGAAACAGCCCTGCTTGTCGACCTCGAGGGGCCACGGGACGGCACCCCCGAGGGCCGCCGCGCCCCCAACTTCGTTGATCATGACGTGGTTGTTGCGGCCGGTCAGGAACTCGTCACCGCGCTGGCAGTGAGACAGGATCCCAGCCAGGTTGGACTGGGTTCCCGAGGTGCAAAAGAGGGCGGCTTCCTTGCCGGCCAGGGTGGCGATCCGTTCCTGGAGGGCGTTGACCGTGGGGTCCTCGCCGTAGACGTCGTCGCCGACCGAGGCTTCGGCCATGGCCCGACGCATGGCCGGTGTGGCCCGGGTGACGGTGTCGCTGCGGAAGTCGGCCTGGATGCCGGTAGGACCGTCCGCGGAGAAGGGGGTGGACTGCTGTTCGGGCACCGGCGCAGGCTAGGCGCCGGGTGTGCCACGATTCGCCTTGGCGGGCAGCAGGATGGCGACAAACGGGAAGGGACTGGTCATGGGAGGACACGACGGACCGCTGCTGCCCGATGGGGTGGTGGCGCCGATCCTGACCCCGTTTGAAGCCGACCTTTCGGTCTCCCACGACCGGTTGGTGGCCCATGCGCAAAGGGTGCTCGACGAGGGATGCGTGGGCGTGGCTGTGTTCGGCACGACGGGGGAGGCCCTGTCCGTTGCCACCCGCGAACGCGAAGCGGCCCTCGAGGCCCTGGTCGCCGGCGGCATCGACCCCGGCGTGATGATCGTGGGTACAGGGGTGACCAACCTGCCGGGCACGGTGCACCTGACCCGCCATGCCATGGAGCTGGGCTGCCGGGCCTGCATGGTGCTCCCGCCCTTCTACTTCAAGGACCCGGACCCCGAGGGGCTCTTCCGGCACTTCGCCGGCCTGGTGGAGCGGATCGGCGACGACCGCCTACGGATCATGCTGTACCACATTCCCCAGGTGGCCGGCGTGGGCCTCCCGGTCCCGCTGGTAGCCCGTCTGCGCGCCGAGTTCCCTGAGGTCGTCGTGGCCATCAAGGACTCGTCTGGCGACTGGGCCAACACCGAGGCACTTTTCGGAATCGACGGTCTCACCGTCTACCCGGGAGCTGAGATGCCCCTGCTGGACGCCTTGGACCGCGGCGGGCCGGGTTGCATAACGGCCACGGCCAACGTCAACGCCGGCCCGGTGGCAGAGGTGATCCGCCTACACGTCTCTGGTGGCCGACCGGCGGCCGAGGTGGCCATGGAAGGGGTGCAGGCCTTCCGCCTGCTTATGCAGGAGTACCCGGCCATCCCGACCCAGAAGCGCCTCCTGGCCCTCAGGCTGGGCGATCCGACCTGGGCGACGGTGAGGCCGCCGTTCCTGCCCGCCGACGAGGCGGTCGGGATCAGGTTGGAGGAGCGCATAGCCGAACTCTGAGCGGCATCGGAGGAACTCCGGCACGAGCGTGTGATGCTGTCGGTATGCGAACGGACGACAACGAGGAACGCATAGGCCTCTTCCTCGACTACGAGAACCTGGCCATCGGTGCCCGTCAGGACCTGGGTATGAAGCGCTTCGACTTCGGACCCATAGCCCGGGCCATGGCCGAGCGGGGAAGGGTCGTCTACCGGCGGGCCTATGCGGACTGGTCGGACTTCGACGAGGACAGGCGCCATCTCACCCGCCACCAGGTCGAGCTGATCGAGATCCCGCAGCGCATGGGGACCAGCCGCAAGAACTCGGCCGACATCAAGATGGTCGTCGACGCCCTGGAGCTGGCCTTCGAGCGCGAGCACGTCACCACGATCGTCATCTGCACCGGCGACAGCGACTTCACGCCCCTGGTGCAAAAGCTCCGAGAGCTCGACCGGCGTGTCATAGGCATCGGTGTCCGGGACTCCACCTCGAAGCTGCTCCCGCCGGCGTGCGACGAGTTCATCTACTACGACAGCCTGGAGGGCGTCGAGGCCAGCATCGCCGCCAGCAGGGCACCGAAGGCCTCCCGGGCTGTCGATGCCGACGACGAAGGCCCCGTCGAGGCACCGCCGTTGGACGAACTGGTCATCTCCACCCTGGTCGGCATGCAGGGCTCCAGCGAAGATGTGCGCGCGTCGACGTTGAAGCGGGCCATCACCCGCATCGACCCGACGTTCAACGAGTCCGACCACGGTTTCCGCGGGTTCACCGAACTGCTCCGCCACCTCGCCGAACGCAAGGTCGTCGAGCTGTCCGGGCCGAAGCGCGACCCCGAGGTGGACCTCGTGACCGGAGACGGGCCGGGCCAGGCGGCCTTCGAGTTGCTGGTCGCCGTGGTGGCCGACAAGGCAGGGAAGAAAGGTGCAGCCCTGTCCGGCCTCAAAACCGAGATAAACCGCCGGGACGACGGCTTCAACGAGCGGGCCCTGGGCTACGGGGGCTTCCTGCAGTTCTGCAAGGCCGCCGCAGCGCGTGACCTGGTGGCCATGGCGTGGGACGACGCGCGGGGCGACTACCTGCTCTCGCCGGCCGACTAGCGGTCAGCGTTCACGCCGGCCGGAAAGCCAGGTTCAGCGGGCGCCGCACGTAGTTTCCGGTGGCGTACTCCATTGCGGCACCGTCCACCACGTAGTCGGGGCAACGGACCAGAAGTTCCTCCAGGGCGACCCGTCCCTGGAGACGGGCCGCCGCAGCGCCCAGGCAGTGGTGGGCGCCGTAACTGAAGCTGAGGATCCGTGCCGGGTCACGACCCACATCGAGGCATTCGGCGTCGTCACCGAACTCACGGTTGTCGCGGTTGGCCGCCGCGTAGCCGAGCAGCACCTTCGACCCGTCGGGGATGGTGCGGCCATGAACCTCTACGTCCCGGGTGGTGGTACGGGCCAGGTTCTGGACAGGGCTGGTGAGGCGGAGCAGTTCCTCAACGGCGCCCGGGATCATCGACGGGTCGTCGATGAGGCGCCGCCGCTGGTCGGGATGGTCGCAGAGGAGCACGGCTGATCCGCCCAGGAGTCCGGTCGTGGTGTCGTTGCCGCCGGTCACCATGGTGAAGGCGAAGCCGAGGACCCACAGGATCGACACCGCGTCCTCACCGAGAGCGACCAACTGGCTGACCATGTCGTCACCCGGGTCGGTACGTCGCCTTTCGATAAGCCGGCCGAAGTAGTCCAGGAGGTCACCGATGCCGGACTCCGGGTCGTCGGTCCGCCCCTGGGCGGCGGCCGACACGATCTGCTCGGTCCACCGGTCGAACAGGGGCCGGTCCTCGGCCGGAACGCCCAGATAGTGGGCGACCACGAAGCTGGGGAGCGGCTTGAACAGGTCGGCCACGATGTCGCCGCCCCCTTCGGCGATGAGCCGGTCAAGGCGTTCGACCACGAAGTCCCGGACGTCGTCCTCAATGTCTGTCACCTGTCGGGGGGTGAATCCCGGGCCGACGAGCCGCCGGAACGCCGTGTGGTCGGGCGGGTCGAGGAACACGATCGGGGTGGCTTCACCCATGTCCACCCCGGTTCCCGGCTCGACGGTCAGACCGCGGGCCGACGAGAAGGTTCCGGTGTCGCGTGCGGCGTCGAACACGTCGGCGAACCGAGACAGGAACCAGAAACCGTCGTGGTTGTCTCCGCCGGGCATGTGGTGCACCGGGTCGTGGTCACGCAGGTCCCGGTACATGGGGAAGGGGTCCCGCCACGACTCACCGGATCGCAGCACAAACTCGGTGGTGGACATGGGGCTCAGCCTGCCTTGGGCAGGACGATGAAGGCCATGGCTACGTAGTGGAGGGCCGCTGCGGCGACCGTTAGGCCGTGGAACACCTCGTGGTAGCCGAACGAGCCGGGCCACGGGTCGGGCCGCTGGAAGGCGAAAACCACGGCGCCCGCCGTGTACAGCACCCCACCGACTAGCAACAGCACGAACCCAGCCACCCCGAGGTGGTGCCAGGCGTCGGCCACCACGGCCAGCAGACACCAGCCGACAACTAGGTAGGGAAGGGCGACCATCGGCGTGGGAGCGGTAGCGAACCGCAGCCGGAGCGAGATGCCCACCACCGCGCCACCCCAGACGAGCACCAGCACCAGCTTTGCTGCCCACGGAGACAGGGCAAAAGCGGCCACCGGCGTGTAGGTGGCGGCGATGGCCACGAAGATCGTGGCGTGGTCAAGGCGTTGCATCCGACGGCCACCGAGCCGTCCCCACGGGATGCGGTGGTAGAGGGCCGATACGCCGAACAGGGCCACGATGGCCAGCGAGTAGAGGGCGATGACGAAGCGGGGCCCGACGCCCGGGGCCCGCACGATCATGATGGGGGCCAAGGTCAGGGAGGCCACAAAGGCCATCCGGTGCGAAACCCCGCGGAACCGGGGTTTGGCGTCGTTGAAGGTCGTGACCACGATCGGTCACCCTACGGGGCGCGTCCGGTGGGCCGGGTCGGGCAGAATCGGGGTCGCCGCGTAGGGCGCGGCCGGGTGGAGGACGACCGTTGGCAGAGAGCTACGACTTCGTGATCGTCGGGGGCGGCTCCGCGGGCTGCGCTCTGGCCAACCGCCTCAGCGCCGACCCGTCCAACCGGGTGCTCGTTTTGGAGGCTGGGCGCCGCGACTGGAAGGCCGACGTGGTCATCCACATGCCAGCCGCTCTGTCAATGGGTATCGGCAACCGCTTCTACGACTGGATGTACGAGTCCGAACCGGAGCCCCAGATGGGCGGCCGCCGGGTGTATCACGCCCGGGGCAAGGTGCTGGGCGGCTCGTCGTCCATCAACGGAATGATCTTCCAGCGCGGGAACCCAATGGACTATGACCGGTGGGCGGCCACCCCGGGCTGCGAGGCGTGGGACTGGGCCCACTGCCTGCCCTACTTCAAGCGTATGGAGACGTGCATTGCTGGGGCCGACGACTGGCGGGGTGGTGACGGGCCCCTGAAGCTGGAGCGGGGACCGGCCACCAGCCCGTTGTTCCGGGCCTTCCTTGAGGCTGTGGAGGAGGCCGGCCATCCGCGGACCGTCGACGTCAACGGCTACCGACAGGAGGGCTTCAATGCCTTTGACCGCAACGTCTACCGGGGTCGACGCCAGTCGGCCGCCCGGGCCTACCTCCATCCGGTCCTGCACCGGAAGAACCTGAACCTGATCACCAAGGCGCACGCCACCCGGCTGGTCATGGACGGCACCCGGGTCACCGGCGTCGAGTACCAGCGCCGCGGGCAACGCCACGTGGCCGCCGCCGCCGAGGTCGTCTTGTGTGGTGGAGCCATCAACACGCCGCAACTATTGCAACTCTCGGGCATCGGCCCGGCCGCCGTGCTAAACGACGCCGGGGTCTCACCGGTCGTGGATCTGCCCGGGGTGGGGGAGAACCTCCAAGACCACCTCGAGGTGTACGTGCAGTACGCCTGCACCCAGCCGGTGTCGATGGCCCCCTACCTGGCTCGCTGGCGCAGGCCGTGGATCGGCCTGCAGTGGCTGTTCCGACAGGGCCCCGGAGCGTCGAACCACTTCGAAGCCGGCGGGTTCCTGCGCAGCAACAACGAGGTGCGGTGGCCGAATCTGATGTTCCACTTCCTGCCCGTTGCCGTCCGCTACGACGGGTCGGTGCCGGCTGCTGGGCACGGCTACCAGTTCCACATCGGGCCCATGTTCTCCAACAGCCGCGGGTGGGTACGGATCCAGAGCGACGACCCATTCCAGAAGCCGAAGCTGCTGTTCAACTACCTGTCGACGCAGGAGGACCGCCAGGAGTGGACTGAGGCCATCGCTGTGGCCCGCAACATCATGAACCAGCCGGCGTTCGCTCCGTTCAACGGTGGAGAGGTCTCGCCCGGACCAGACGTCCAGGGAGACGTAGCGGTGCTGGACTGGGTTCGCAAGGACGCCGAAACCGCGTTGCACCCGTCATGCACGGCCCGCATGGGAACTGACGCCATGGGCGTAGTCGACCCGTCGACCATGCGGGTCCATGGCACACAGGGATTGCGGGTGGTGGACGCATCGGTGATGCCCACGCTCACCAACGGGAACATCTACGCCCCGGTGATGATGACGGCCGAGAAGTCTGCTGACCTGATCCTCGAGAACACACCCCTGCCGCCGAGTGACGCCCCGCAATACCGGCACGGCGTATCCGAACCCGACTGGTAGAAGCACCGTCGTGGCGCTTCTCCTGATACAGGAGACCTCCTGATGAGAACCGTCGTCCGCAACGGTGTCGTCTACGAGCCGCTTGCCGGCCAGCACCTCGGCGAGCGCACGGTGGTCATCGACGACGGCACGATCGTCGAAGTTGTCGACGGTAAATGGTCCGGTGAGGTTGACGTCGACCTGGACGCGCGGGGCCGACACGTCCTTCCCGGCTTCGTCGACGGGCACGTACACCTGTCGATCCACACCATGGACTTCCGCCGAGCCGCCCGAGAATGGGAGTTTGAAAGAGCCCTCGCTGTGGCGGCGCTGTCGGAGGCAACGGTGCGGCGGGGCTTCACCACGGTGCGCGACACCGGGGGCGACCTACGGGGCCTGAAGCAGTCGATCCGCCGGAACCTGTGCGGCGGACCGCGCATCGTGTCGGCCGGGCACATGCTCTCCCAGACCGGTGGCCATGGCGACCTGCGGGGTTCAGTAGTTGACCCGCCGGAGTGCGGCTGTCAGATCATCACGTCGCCCTACGCCCACGTAGCCGACGGCCCGTCGGCGGTGCGCAAGGCAGCCCGACAGTCGTTACGCGACGGCTCGGACTTCATCAAGATCCACACTTCGGGCGGGGTGGCGTCGCCCAGTGATCCCCTTGACAGCGTGCAGTACACGCCAGAGGAGGTCTCAACGATCGTGACCGAGGCCGAGCACCGCCACACCTACGTGACGGCCCACGCCTATTCGCCGGAGTCGATGCGCTTAGCTGCCGACAATGGCGTGGCTTGCCTCGAGCACGGCAATCTGGTTGACGCGGCCACCGCCTCCCACCTTGCCGGGTTAGGCACGACGGTCGTGCCGACGCTGGTCACCTACTGGGCATTTCGGGATCACGCCGAGAAGTTCGGGTTCCCGGAACGGAACCAGGCCAAGAACGACGGCCTGTTTGAGCAGGGACGGGCAGCTATTGGGCTGTTTCGCGACGCCGGCGTGGAACTGGGCTTCGGTACTGACCTGTTGGGCGAAGCCCAGCCGTACCAAAACCAGGAGTTCGCCATCCGGGCCGAGCTGGAACCGGCGGTCGATGTGCTCCGGTCCATGTACGTCACCAACGTCCGCCTCTGTGACCTGGTGGGCAAGGTCGGCACGGTGTCACCGGGGGCGTACGGAGACCTGGTAGTGACCGACGTGGATCCACTGGAGGACCTCGCCGCTCTGGCTGACCCGGAGGCGGCGCTGGCTGCCGTGGTGCAGGGCGGTCGCCCAATCGTTGACCGCCTCGACGGCTGAGGGGGTGGCGAGGACCGTGGGACTGCAGATTGGACTCGGATCGAGGATCCGGAAGTCCCCGTTCTTCGAGGCCCTGGTTCGTCATGGTCTTACCCATGTCACCGTCTACAACCACATGTACATGCCCGGGTCGTTCGGCGATCCCGACGAGGAGTACAGGGCGCTCGTCGAACGGGTCTCGCTGTGGGACGTGGCCGCTGAACGTCAGGTTGAGGTGGTCGGTCCGGACGCCTTCGCTCTCTGCCAGTACGTATCGGCCCGGGACCTACGAGGCATGAAAACCGGTCGGGTGCGTTACGCGCCGATGTGCGACTACGACGGGATACTCATCAACGACCCGATGGTGCTGAAGCTGGCCGAAGACCGGTTCTGGATCTCGATCGCCGACAGTGACCTACTGCTCTGGTGCCGGGCCGTAGCCACCGAACGGGACCTGGACTGCCGGGTGTTCGAGCCCGACGTGTCGCCGTTGGGTGTGCAGGGGCCGAGAGCCGACGACACGATGGCAGACCTACTGGGGGAGTGGGTTCGCGACGTCCCGTTCTTCGGATTCGTCGAGACAAGCCACGACAGCATCCCGTTCGTACTGTGCCGGTCCGGATGGAGCGGCCAGAGCGGGTTCGAACTGTTCCTCCAGGACGGTTCACGGGGCCTGGACCTCTGGGACGCCGTGTGGGCAGCAGGAGAGAAATACGGCATCCACCCCGGTGCACCGACCCTGAACGAGCGGATCGAGAGCGACCTGTTCTCGTACCGTGCCGATTGCGGCGCGGGGGCGTCACCGTTGGAAGTTGGCCTGAACCGCTACGTGTCACTGGACCGTGACGACGACTTCATCGGGAAGGTGGCCCTGCTGGCCGAACAGGAAAGGGGGCCGGCCCGACGGCTGGTGAAGGCCCTACTGACGGGGGAACGGTTTCCGGCGACCAGCGAGTCGCCGTGGCCGGCGGTGGGACCGGACGGAACACCGTGCGGTGAGGTGAGGGTGGCCGCCTGGTCACCGAAGTACGGATCAAACCTCTGCCTGGCCCTCGTGTCAGCAGAAGTGGCCGGAGGCCCGTTCAAGGCGACGACGCCGTCCGGTGAGACCGTCCACGCCACCCACCACGCCTACTTCGCGGAGCAATAGCCGCAGGGTTTCGGCCGCACGGCCGGCGGGAACTAGTGGCTGTGCTTTAGTACGGCCCGGACGGCGTCCTCGTCGCCCTCGCGGTGCAGCAACGCCATAGCCCGGTCGACCTCGTCCAGGCCCACCACGACACCCAGCAGGGGAGCAGTCGGAAACCCGCCCTCGTTGAGGATCCGGGCTGCCTCGTCTACCGACTGCGCGGTCCCACCCGATCCGCCGTAAACGGTCAGTGACCGCATCACCACCTTGTCGGTCACCACCGGAACCGCCTGGCGGTCCTTCAAACCCGCCCACACCACCCGACCACCGTGGTGCACCAGGTCGAAGCACAAACTCGGGGTTCCCGGCGCGCTGGCGAGGTCCACGGCCACGTTCGCCCCACCACCCGTCAGGTCCAGCACCGCCTCCACCGGATCGCAGGCCGTCACGTCCACGACATGGTCGGCACCAACCTCGAGGGCCACGCCCAAACGGAGGGCGTCCTCTTCGGTTCCGGTCACGATCACGGTTCCTGCGCCCAGCAACCTTGCATACGCCGCGCAGGTCAGGCCCATGTGGCCTGGCCCCTGAATCACGATCGACTGGCCTTCCCGGAAACCGACCTTTTCCAGCCACGCCACCATGTTGGACAGGGGTTCGAACAGGGTCAGTTCTTCGGCCGACACGGAGCCGGTCAGCGGGGCTAGGTGCGTGCCAGGCAGCACGGCCATGTACTCGCCATAGCCGCCCCACAAGCCGGATCCCTCGTCCAGGCCAAACGAGTACCCGTAGCAGCGCACACCGAACGGGTTGCCCTCGTACGGCGGCCCGAACCAGACAATGTCCACCGCCACCCGGTCACCGACCGCTACCCCCAGGTCGGCGTCGTCAGCCAGGGCATGGACCCGACCCACGATCTCGTGACCGGGTACCACCGGGGATACCTCGCCTGGTACGTGGCGGTGCCCGGCCAACTGGGCCACGTCGCTGTGGCACAACCCGACCGCCTCCACAGCTAGTACAGCGCCCCCTGGTGGGGGTGTCGGCACGGAGAAGTCATCGCGTAACGCCCAGGTGCCATCGCCGTGGAACACCACAGCCCGGCAGGTATCGCCCATCTCTGGCGTTTCCGGTCGACCCGCCCGCCCTAGACCCGTTGAAGCAGGGTGCCGGTTCCGAGGCCGCCGCCGCAGCACATTGTTACGAGGGCGTACTCGCCATCGGTGCGCTGCAACTCGTGGACGGCCTTGGTGGTGAGGATGGCACCGGTGCCGCCCAGCGGGTGGCCGAGTGCGATGGCGCCACCGTTGGGGTTGACCCGCTCCATGTCGGGGCCAACCTCCTTCTCCCAGCAGAGCACCACCGACGCGAAGGCCTCGTTGATCTCGACGACGTCGATGTCATCGATGGCCATGCCGTTGTCGGCCAGCAGCTTTTGTGTGGCCCCGATCGGGCCAGTCAGCATGAACTCGGGGTCGGAACCAACGAGGCAGGTGTCGACCACTCTGGCCAGCGGCGCCACGCCGAGTGCTGCTGCTTTGTCGGCGGTCATGAGCAGGACGGCGCCAGCACCGTCGGAGATCTGCGACGACGAGGCGGCCGTGTGCACTCCGTCGGGCCGCCCCGACGGCTTGAGTTGAGCCAGCCCCTCCATCGTTGTTTCGCGTAGCCCCTCGTCCCGGGCGACGGTCACTGTCTCGCCGGTGACGCTGCCCTCTTCATCAAGCACCGGGGCCTCTACGTTCACCAGTTGGGTTCCGTAACGGTCCTCCTGCCACGCCCGTGCCGCCCGGTCCTGGGACTGCTTGCCGAAAGCGTCGCAGTCCTCGCGGGTGAGGCCCCAGTGGTCGGCCATGCGCTCAGAGCCCTCGAACTGGGAGGTGAATTCGAAGTGGTCGAAGTAGTTGCGGTTGATCGGGCGCCCCGAGTTGGGTTCCTTGGGTGTGGTGGCGCCAAACCCGACCTGGCTCATCAACTCGATCCCGCAGCCCACGGCGACATCCACCGTGCCTGATGCGACCAGGGCGTAGGCGAGGTTGGTGGCCTGCTGGGACGAGCCGCACTGGGCGTCGACCGTGGTGGCCGGTGCCTCGATCGGCAAACCGGCGGTCAGCCACGCCGTGCGGGTCACGTTCATGGACTGCATGCCGACCTGCCCGACGCAGCCGCCGACTACCTGGCCGACCTCGAGCGGATCGACCCCGGTGCGGTCAAACAGGGCCCGCTGGACTGTGCCCAGCACGTCAACCGAGTGGCAGGAGGACAGGCCGCCGTTGCGACGGCCGATCGGGGTGCGGACGGCATCGACGATGACGACGGGGTTGTCGGTGTTTGCAGTCATGAAATGTGCTCCAGAGAGGGGAAGGCTCCGACCACCCTAACGATTACCGGACCGGGCATGTGAGGTCGAGCGAGACGGGAAGAGCTAGCGACGACGGCGCACGACCACCACACCACCCTCGCCTTGGAGTGCTATCCGTTCCGGGACCCGGAGTCTCAGGACTGGTAACTGGCCGGAATCCTTAGATCGGCAGCCCGCCGGTCGCCGCGGCGGTGCTTCCGCTGTCGGAGAACGCCTTGATGGTGCGTTGGGCGATCCGCATCTGGTGGACCTCGTCGGCACCGTCGGCGAAGCGGGCCCAGCGGGCGTGCTGGTACATGTGCGCCAGGGGCGTGTCGGTCGAGTAGCCCAGCGCACCGTGCACCTGGATCGAGCGGTCGATGATGCGACCCAGGGCGTTGGCGACAAAGTGCTTGGCCATCGACACTTCTGACTTGAAGTCCTCACCCCGGTCGATCTTGTAGGCGGCGTGGAGCACCATGAGCTTCGACTGGTAGAGCTCCATCGTCGAGTCGGCGATGAGCCACTGGATGCCCTGCTTTTCGGCCAGCAACGAGCCGTGGCTGAACCGGTCCAGGGAGCGGGCGACCATCATGTCGAGGGCCATCTCTGCCTGGGCGATCCAGCGCATGCAGTGCGCCAGCCGGGCGGGGCCTAGCCGGTACTGGCCCAGCAGGTGACCCTGGCCTCGGCCGCCCAGCATCTGGGCATCGTGGAGCCGCAGGTCCTCGATAAGGATCTCGGAGTGGCCGGTGGAGCCGTGCATGGTCTCGATCTGTCGCACCTCAGTCCAGCCGTCGTGCGGAAGGTCCACCAGAAAGGCCGTGTTGGCGGCCTGGGGAAGGTCGGGGTCGTCCTCGGTGCGTGCGATGAGGATGGCGAACGTGGCCCGGTGAGCATTGGAGATGAACCACTTGTGCCCGTTGAGCACCCACTCCTCGCCGTCCTGGTAGCCGTTGGTGCGGATCAGGGTGGGGTCGGAGCCGGCCACCTCGGGCTCGGTCATGGCGAAGCACGACCAGGTGCGGCCCTCGCAGAGCGGCTTGAGGTATTTGTCCTTCTGATCGTCGGTTGCCCAGTGAAGGAGGGTGTGCATATTGCCCTCGTCGGGCGCCTGGCAGTTGAACACCCACGGTCCGTAGTACGACCTGGCCGCCTCGGCTTGCACCATGGCCAACTCGACATGGCCGAGCCCCATGCCGCCCCACTCCTCAGGCATGTGCGGCAGCCAGATGCCCGCGGAGTGGGCCTGCTTGCGCATCTCGATGAGTTCCCTGAGGCGCTCCTCGCCTTCGCCGCCGCTTTCCTCGATACGAGCCTCGGCAGGCGTGATGACGTCGTCGACGAAGGTGCGGACCCGCAGGCGGATCTCCTCAAGTTCCGGCGACAGGCTGAAGTCGATGGCCATGGTGATTCCGGTCTCTGTTCTGGGTCCCGGTGCCGGGATCTCCTAGATCGAGTGGCCCGGACGACCCAGGCCCTCGGTTGGGTTCCCGTCCATGGCCGGGTTGAGTTGCGCTTCGGCCATCAGGCCGGCAATCACGTCGGTCATGTCGGCCGGGTCGTCGGTCTGCATGGCAGTGGGGCCGAGGTGCCATTGCTCGGCGATACCGATCCGCTGGCCCATGATGTCAAACACCCGTCCGGTCACATTTTGGGCCGCTTCACTACAAAGCCAGGCGGTAGCGACGGCAATCCAGCGGGGTCCCATCCTCTCCTGGGTCTCCTCGTCCATCCCCGCGAACCCCGGGAGATCCTTGGTCATCCGGGTATAGGCGCCCGGGGCCAGGCAGTTAACGGTCACCCCGTACTTGACGAGCTCCATGGCTGTGATCACGGTGAACGCCGCGATGCCCGCCTTGGCCGCTCCGTAGTTGGACTGTCCGACGTTGCCGTAGATACCGGAGGGCGATGCTGTGTTGACGATCCGGCCGAAGGCCTCACCGCCAGCCTTGACCTTCTCTCGCCAGTAGGCCGCCGCGTGGTGGGTAGGGGCGAACGTGCCCTTCAGATGCACGTTGATGACGGCGTCCCAGTCGCCCTCCGACATGGAGAACACCATTCGGTCCCGGAGGATGCCGGCGTTGTTGATGAGGATGTCGCAACTACCGAAAGTGTCAAGGGCCTGCTGGACCATCTCGCCAGCCGAGTCGAAGTCAGCGACATTGCCGCCGTTGACGACCGCTTCACCACCCATGGCCAGGATCTCGTCGACCACCGACTGGGCCGGAGTGGTATCAGCGCCAGCTCCTGCGGCGTCGCCCCCCAGGTCGTTGACGACCACCTTGGCGCCGTTGGAGGCCAGCATCAAGGCATGCTCCCGGCCGATTCCTCGACCGGCGCCGGTCACGATGGCTACACGGCCCTCGACGATATTGCCCATGGGGGTACTCCTGTTCCTGAGATAGCGAGTGGGTCGACATCGATTTGGCCCGACGTCGCGACGGTACCGAGCCTGCCACCGGACGGGTCCGGTTGCCCATGCGGGTACCGCAGTGGTGAGACCTTGGTCATAGAAGAACTATTTGGAGAAGGTTGTACTGGTCGCGCTGGCAGTCCGGCTTCCTGCAGACCACTGGCTGTCCCGAATGCCACCTAGGGTCAGTCTGTGGCGACGGGTAATAGCAGGGGTCATGGCACAGCCATCCCCTACGAGACGGGCCTTCACGAGGTAGCTGACGGGGTGTTCGCATACCTGCAGCCAGACGGGGGCTGGGGCTGGTCAAACGCTGGACTGTTTGCCACGAGAGACTCCTCGTTGCTCGTTGACACCCTGTTTGACCAGGTCCTTACTCGTCAGATGCTCGACGCGATGGAGCCCGTCACGGCTACCCGCCCAATCGATACGGTGGTGAACACCCACGCCAACGGTGACCACTGCTACGGCAACGGGCTCCTCGAAGGTGCAGAGATCGTCACCACCGAAGCTGCCGCTCGCGAGATGGGCGCCGTACCTCCGTCTGCATTGGTCGCTCTTCTCCATGCCGACCTGGACCCGGTTGCTGCCGAATACATCCAAGAAGCCTTCGGAGGCTTTGAGTTCGAGGGGATCACCATCCCAGAGCCGACACGGACGTTCTCCGGTCGGCTCGAGCTCAAACTCGGTGACCGCTCCGTTCACCTGGAGCAGGTGGGCCCGGCGCACACGGCTGGCGATTTGATTGTTCACCTGCCCGATGAGTCCACCGTTTTCACCGGAGACATCCTCTTTGTGAACGGCACTCCGATTGTCTGGGACGGACCGATCGCCAACTGGGTAGCAGCTTGCGACCGAATCCTTGAACTCGGTTGCGACGTCATCGTCCCAGGCCACGGGCCGCTCACGGACGCTGACGGCGTGTTGGCCGTCCGCGATTACCTCACCTGGCTGGAAGACGCCTGCCGCTCCCGTCACAAGGAGGGGTTGACCGCCGCTGACACCATCTCTGACCTGGCATCCTCTGACGAGTTCGCTCCCTACCGTGAATGGGGAGAGTGGGAACGGCTAGCCGTCAACGTCCGAGCCGCGTACCGTGAGATCGACGACGACGGGACGATCCCGAGTTCATTCGTGGAGATGGCCACCGAGATGGCAGTGCTCGCTGCGGGTGGTTGACAAGATTCCGTTACCCCTCATGTGAGAGACCGAGGAGAGAACAATGTCCACCTGCAGTTTCGTGGGCCTGGGGGTCATGGGCTATCCCATGGCAGGCCACCTTCAGGCCGCTGGCTACGCCACGACCGTCTACAACCGCACCACAGCCCGGGCCGACGATTGGGTCAACCAGTATGGCGGGGCTTCCGCGCCGACTCCCCGAGAGGCCGCCACCGGGGCTGAAGCCGTCATGGTTTGTGTCGGCAACGACGACGACCTGCGCTCGGTCGTTTTCGGAGACGAGGGGGTGTTGGCTGGCATGGCCGTCGGTTCGACGTTGGTCGACCACACCACCGCGTCGGCCAAGGTGGCCCGAGAGATCGCAAGCTACGCCTCTGAGCAGGGGGTTGGGTTTGTTGACGCTCCGGTATCCGGAGGCCAGGCCGGCGCTGAGAATGGCCAACTGTCGGTGATGTGCGGCGGCGACCTTGAGGTGTTTTCCCGGATTGAGCCAATGATGCAGGCCTACGCCAAGGCCGTCGTCCTCGTCGGCGAGGTTGGTTCTGGGCAGCTCACCAAGATGGTCAACCAGGTCTGTATCGCCGGCCTGATCCAGGGCTTGTCCGAAGCACTTGATTTCGCTCGTCGGTCCGGCCTTGATGAAGAGAAGGTCCTGGCGGCTATTAGTAAGGGTGCCTCAGGCTCATGGCAGATGGACAACAGGGCCCACACCATGCTTGAGCGTCACTTCGACCACGGGTTCGCCTTGGACTGGATGCGTAAGGACCTTGGCATCGTCTTTGATGAGGCGGAGCGCGTCGGCGCCACACTTCCGGTCACGGCAATGGTCGACCAGTTCTATGCCCGTCTCCAGCGTGAGGGGCATGGCAGGTGGGACACCAGCGCCCTAATTGAATTGCTCCGCGACGACTGAGGCTTGCCGTCGGGCTGACCGGAAGCGTGGCCTCAGGTCGTCGGCTCTGTCCCGGCGACCGTGGTCCGGTGTAGTTCCCGACGCTGGCCCCCATAGTCGTTTAGCGCCACGTGTTGAGTGGACCGGTTGTCCCAGAGCACAACGTCACCGTCTGACCATCGGTGGCGGAAGGTAAACCGGACATGGGTACTGAATTCGTGTAGCCAACTCAGGAGACGTTTCTCCTCGCGGTCGCCCTCTTCGCTGTCGTCACCAACTCCCGGCCCCCGGAGGCCACGCACGTAGGTTCCGTTGAAAAACAAGCTGCGCCGTCCCGTCTCAGGGTGGGTACACAACAACGGGTGGTTTCGGGTGTCCTCAGCTGACTCCGAGGTGCGGATGTCCATACCTGATAGTCCGGAGTGCAGCGCCTGCTGGGCGGGTGAGTATGAGGCGCTAGCCGAGTGCACGCATGTGATTTCCTCGAAGCGTTCCCGCATCTCCTCTGGTAGCGCATCGTGGGCAGCTGTCATCGATGCCCAGATCGTGTCACCTCCGACCTTTGGAACTTCCAGGGCGTGCAGGATCGTGAAGGCGGGTGGAGCATCCAGAAATGAGAAGTCGCTATGCCACACCCCGCCGAAGTTGAACGCCTCCGGTTCAGTGGCCTCTTTGACGACCTTGATGACCTCCGGATGTTCTGGTACCGGCTGGACGAATGGCACCGGTGAGAAGTCACCTAGAAGGTGGCTGAACCCGGCCTGTTGGCCGGCAGACAGGTTTTGTCGGGGAACCACCAGCACCTCATGGTTACAGAGGGCGTCTCGTAACTCGGTCACTACCGCCGGGTCCATGTCGGGTGCTAGTTGCACCTCATCGACTCGGGCGCCAAGCACGCCTGTCAGGCGGGAGACCTCCATTCCCGGACCTTATGTCCGGGAGTTCTGTTGAGCCCTACCCCGAGGGAGGTGCGGTGAGAGACGAACCTCTAGGTGTGGATACGTACAGCCGGGTGGCGGGGCCAAGAGCAACAAACTGACCAGTCCTCTACTCTCGGTTGCTCGATGCACACGAACACGATTGGGGAACAATCATGAAGGTTCTAGCCACTACCGCTTGGGATGTCACACCAGCCCGAGTTCCTGACTTTCTCGCTAACTGTGGACGCGCCTCCGAGATTCACCGACGCCTTGGTGCCGAAGCGGTCCACTTGATCCAGTCCATGGCTGGGCCTGTTCCCGCACTTACCTATGCGCTGGTGTTTCCGGACGGGGCTACCTATGGAGCCTTCATCGACGCCATCAGTACCGACGAGGAATGGCTTGCTCTCTGGGCTGAAGCATCCGCGGGGGAGCGCTACGCAACCATCGTCTCCCAAAGCGTCGGTACCGACCTGTTCTCCTAGAACGTGAGCCTCCTCCCTGAGGGGCGGGGGGCGACACCGGAGCCCTGGGACAAGCGACTTAAGCAGAACCCCCGAACGGGAGGCCATGCGCCTCCCTGGCCCGGTGCGCGTATCTACACCGTGGGAAAGTGGGCCGTGCCCCCGGACCCACTGCCCGACTTTGGGAGCGACCCGCTGCCCGGCGAGTCGTTTCACCGGGCGTGTGCCACCGTGCGCGAGATGGGCCCGGTGGTTGAGGTTCCCTTCCACGGCGGGTCCGCCCTGTTCCTGACCCGCAGCGAGGACGTGGTCGGAGCCTTCCGGGACAACGAGCGGTTTCCCGCGGGTGCCCACTACGAGATCGTCATCGAACCGGTCCAGGGGCGCACCTTCGAAAGCATGGACGGCGACGAGCACAACCTCTATCGGCAACTGGCGCAGCCGGCATTCCGGTCTCGTGCTATCGAACGCTTCGACGCCGGGGGCCTGGCGGCCGTTGCGAACGAGGTCGTAGACGACTTCATTGGGCGGGGCCGGGCCGACCTCATGGCCGAGTTCTGCGCCGTCTTCCCGTTCCGGGTGCTCCGACGCAAGTTGGGCCTCCCCCCGGCCGGTGACGAGAGCCTCCGACGCTGGTCGTTCGACCTGCTGGGCTTCATGCGTGACCCGGAGGCCGCTCGGACGGCTCGCGACGAATTCGACGAGCATCTCGGCCCGGTGATCGGGGAGCGGCGAAGGCAGCCGACCGATGACGTGCTCTCGGCCATGCTCCACCATGAGGTGGACGGTCGACGACTTGACGACGAGGAGGTCGTCGCCCACATTCGGATGTTCTTCGCCGCCGGCGCTGCCACCACCTACCACGCGCTCGGAAACCTGCTCTACGTGCTTCTTACCCGGGAGTCCGTGCTGGTTACAGCGTTCGACGATCCGCAGCGGCGTCCGGCGATCATCGAGGAGTTACTGCGCTGGGAGCCACCGTTGGGTGCCCTGCCCAGGATCGCTACTCGAAACGCCGAGTGGCAGGGCACCGGGATTCCTGCCGGTTCGTTGCTGCTGTTCGGGATCGCCGCGGCCAACCGGGATCCCACAGTCCACGATCATCCGGACGAGTTCGACCCGGATCGCGACCCGGTTGGCCTCATCAGTTTCGGCTCGGGTCCGCACTTCTGTCCGGGTTCGCATTTGGCCCGTCGAGAACTCCTGACGGGTCTCGACGTGCTCCTCGAGAGACTTCCCGGCCTCCGCCTCGACGACCCCACCGGAATCGAACCGGTATCGACAATCCTGCGTGCGCCCGAAGCCGTCTACGCCGCCTGGGACCCCGCTTAAGCACGGACCGCGTTCCAGCAAGACGCCTACGCGTATTTACACCAGGGGGCTCCGGTGTCGTACCGCACACAGGTAACGGTGGCCAGCGAGTTGGCCACCTAGCCTCTGCCTCAACACAGGCAGGGGTTTCGCATTGGTGGTACGCCCCCCGGGACTCGAACCCGGAACCTGCGGATTAAGAGTCCGATGCTCTGCCAATTGAGCTAGAGGCGCTAGCGGCGCCCGATTCTATCGGCGACCGTCGGGCGGACGACCGGCAGGTTCGGACAGCGTGGGGTGACCGAGGGGATTTGAACCCCCGACTTCCTGGACCACAACCAGGTGCTCTAACCGAACTGAGCTACGGCCACCAAGTAGGTCGCCATGATACGTGGCCGCTTCATAGGTGACGCCCGGTTTAGGAGCCAGGCGGGGATGGCCCAGTGGCGGAACGGTGTGTGATGCTGCGCCGGTGACGACTCGAGTTGCGGTGATCGGCGGGGGTATCGCAGGCGTCAGCGCCGCCCACTACCTACTCGAGGTTCGACCGGACGCCCACGTCCTACTCCTCGAGATGGAGGCCAACCTCGCCCACCACACCACGGGCCGGTCGGCGGCTCTCCTGCTCGAGAACCTAGGGACGTCCTCCGTGCGGGCCCTATGCGCAGCCAGCCTCGACTTCCTCAGGGCGACACCAGAGGACCTGGTCGACACCCCACTCCTGTCACGTCGACCGGTCCTCCACGTGGGTACCGAGGATAAGGATGAGTCTGTCGACCGGATGCTCGTAGCGGGTCGGGAGTCGGCCACGACACCGACGATCGAGGTGGACGTCGACGAGGCCATGCGCCTCTTTCCGCCGCTTCGCCGGGAGCGGATCCACCGGGCCATCGTGGAACCAGACAGCGCCGACATCGACGTGGGGGCCCTCCA
Source organism: Acidimicrobiales bacterium (assembly GCA_022452035.1). Taxonomy (NCBI): domain Bacteria; kingdom Bacillati; phylum Actinomycetota; class Acidimicrobiia; order Acidimicrobiales; species Acidimicrobiales bacterium. Next base: position 26,510 of record JAKURV010000004.1, read on the forward strand.
CCAGGCGTTCGTCCGGGGGTTCCGGCGGGCAGGCGGCCAAATCGCCACCTCGACGAGGGTCGATGCGGCCACCCCCGACGGCGACGGCTGGCGCCTCGACACCACCGACGGGCCGGTAGGAGCCGACGTCGTCGTGAACTGTGCCGGCGCCTGGGGCGACGTGGTGGCGACCACAGCCGGCGTGGAACCGGTAGGTCTCCAACCCATGCGTCGCACAGCATTCATGGTCGACGGCCCGGGACTAGACACCACCGGCTGGGCATTCGTCGGCGACATCGACCTCGACTGGTACCTCCGAGACGACGGGCCACAGATGCTCTGTTCCCTAGCCGAAGAGAACCCGTCGGATCCCTGCGACCCGAAACCCGAGGAAGTCGACGTGGCGTTGGCCATCGAGCGCCTCAACGAGGCCACGACGTTGGACATCCGGTCGGTCAACTCGGCCTGGGTGGGCCTCCGGACCTTCGCTCCCGACCGGTCGATGGTCATCGGCCCGGATCCCAACCAACCCACATTCGTTTGGTGTGTCGGCCAGGGAGGGACCGGTATCCAGACCGCTCCGGGGGCAGGTCAACTGACCGCCGAACTGGCTGTCGGGGTTGGGCTGTCGCCGGCGTTTGGCGGACTCGTCCTCGACGAGGTCAGACCGGGGCGTTTCCGGGGCTAGCGGTAGTCTCGGTCACCCGCCCCCGTAGCTCAGCCCGGATAGAGCAGTGGCCTTCTAATCCACCGGTCGGAGGTTCAAATCCTCCCGGGGGCACCACCAACAGCACCGGTCCTTTGGGACTGCCCCGCTACCTCCGAGCGTCGGCTAGCGGCCGGCCGGGTTTCTACCCCTGTCGGACTACTTCCACTCCCAAAGATCCCAAGTGGCATCGCCGCTCGCTTCGACATTCCAGTCGTAGACAACTGCGACACCATTCAGGGACGAGAGAGAGGGGGCAGCAGACTCAAAGTACACGACCCCCTTAAACGCAAATCCGCCGTCAGCCGTCGGGGATCCGATACCGGTAGCCGTGAAGGTGGCCACTCCATCAGCTGCCATTACTACGCCAGCGTTGGGGCACTCCCCGTAGAAGGAGCCGTCAGCTCTCATAGTGGCCGAGTAGGAGGCAAAGCTCGTTACGTCAGTGCCGGCAAGGGTTCCAGACAGCCCGCTGGCGACCGTTTCAAACGTTGGATTCCCATCGACGGCTGAAATGGCCTTCATCGATGTGGGTCCTGATATGGATCCGACTTTTTCGCCCAACATGATTTGTCTCCTCAATCGAGTTCGTTGTCACAACCAATTTCAGAGTACGGGTCGAAGGTTGTCGATGGCCAAACCGACCGTTCGGTCCAAACGTGTAAATCTTGACCCCATGGAGAACCCGAACGAGCCAACAGAAGATGTTCCCCCGGAGGAACCTGACGACGAGAAGCCGTTCCCGTTGACGACGGAGTGGTTTGAGCTTCAACGCCACGAGGCGACAAAGAACGCGATGAGAAGGAAGGCCGAACGCGATCGGGATCGGGCCGACAAGGGCAGGACGAGAAGTCGAAAGTCTGGATTCCTGTGGCGTTGGAGGTCCAGGCCGTCGCCCTAGTCAGTTCGGCGCGACGTCTGAACGACCCGGAGGCCGTATCTCGAGATGAACGAACCCAGCGGCGACATCAAGACCATGGCGCTGTACCACCACGTCGACCGGGTGGTGAACGAGCTTCGTGAACTCGGGAAGCCCAACGACGAGCCATTGCGTGTCGACGAGCTGACACCCTTTGACCAACTGCACTACCACAGCACTGAGGCCGTCGACGAGGCGGTCCGCGCAACAGGCATCGGTGAGGGGAGTTCGGTCTTGGAGATCGGCTCCGGGCTCGGTGGGCCGTCCCGGTATCTGGCGGCCACCTCGGGGGCAGCGGTGACCGCGCTGGAACTCCAGGAGGACCACCACCGTATGGCTGTGGACCTCACCCGGCGGTGCGGTCTTGTCGACCGGGTGACGCACGTGTGTGGAGACTTCTTGACCCACCCCTGGGACGGCAAAGAGTTCGACGCCGTTGTCAGCTGGTTGGCGCTGTACCACATCCCTCAGCGGCCCATCCTCCTCAACCGGTGCCGGTCACTGCTTCCGGTCGGCGGCTTCCTCTACGCCGAAGACCTCTGCGAGCGCCGACCATTCGACGACGACGAACGCGAGGAACTCGCCTCCGAACTCTTCGCCAACTACCTACCGAGCAGCGATCGCTACCGGCAGGATCTTGCCGACGCCGGCTTCGAGGTGCTTGTCTGTGACGACATGTCCGACGACTGGACCGCGTTCACCCGTGGGCGCCTGGACCAGTACCGCCAGCAGCAGGACCGACACCTCCGGGTCCATGGTGAGGAGGTGTTCGAGACCATGTGCGGCTTCTACACGACGATGGTGCGCCGCTTTTCGGACGGGAAGCTGGGCGGTATCCGGGTGGTGGCTCGTCGGATCTGATCCCGCGGCCCGGTTAGAACCCGGCCAACGGTTTAGGAATCGCGGTAGCGCAGCAGGAAATCCCGTACCGGGCCGAGCACGCGGTCCGGTGCCTCGATCAGGATGGAGTGCTTCAGGTCCTCGAGGATGACCAGCTCGGCATTGGGCAACTGGTCAGCGATGAACCGGTTGAGGCGGGGGTTGCAGCCGCCGTCGAACTCGCCGGTCATGACCAGGCACGGGCAGGCCACCTCACGGAGCCACGGACCCATCTCCGCACCGGCGTACACGTCAAAGACGCTCAGGAAGACATCTTCCGGAGTACCCAGAACCTGCTGGATCCGGTTTTCGATGGCGTCCGGCCGGGCAGCGATGAACCGGTCGGTGTACCAGCGGTCGAGAAGGGTATTGAGCACCGGTTCGACGCCCTCAGACCGCATCCGGGCCACCACGCCCTGGACCTTGGCGCTGTCGTCGGCAGTACGGCCGGCGGCCGTGCTGAGCAGCACGACGCTGGTGGTGTTTTCCGGGTGGGCCCGGGCGTAGGCGGGGCCGATCTGGCCGCCCAACGAGTGGCCGATGATGTGGATGCGATCGTGCCCGAGACGCAGCCGCAGGACCTCCAGGTCCTCGACCAGGTCGTCTAGGGAGTAGGGGACCGGTGGTACAGGGCTCTCGCCGTGGCCCCGTAGGTCGTAGCGGACACAGGTGAAGTGCTCCTCCAGCCCCGGCAGCAGGCCGTCCCACGTGACCCGTCGGGACCCGATCCCGTGGACCATGTAGAGCGGGGGCCCCTCCCCGGAGATGGTGTGCGAGACGTCGACAGCACTCATGATCCTGTCGTCCGCTTACCGGTCGGACATCAGTTCGCCGCCGACGCTCCAGTCTTCCCGGTCGATCTCGGTGATGATCACGTGTAGCCGGTCGCCGGGGCCACCACAGGCCCGGACGAACCCATCAGTGAGCTCCCGGGCCAGGTTCCGTTTCTGGTCGACGGTGCGATCGGGAAACATCTCTACACGGATGATGGGCATGGCGGATTCCTCCTGGTTCGGGCGAAGGGCATGACAGACGACGGGTTCGGGTTCAGGCGGCGGCTGGAATCCGCTGCAGGTGGGGGAGTACGTCGGCGGCAAAGCGCTCCATGGCCTCGAGGTGTTCGGGCTGGGGCTGACCAAGGTTGGAGCTCAGGATGACCTCATCGATGCCGGCCTCCGCGTACTCGGCGAGGCGGTCGACCATCTCCTCGGCCTGACAGATGACGAGGTTCTGTTCCAGTTCCTCGATGCTCTGGGTGCGGGGCAGAGCCTGGACGTCGCCGTTGTGGACGATCCCCGGACCGGTGAAAACGTTGTCGAACCGGCTGTAGTAGTCGTAGGCCCGTTGCACCATCTCCCGGGTGTGGGCCTCGGAACCAGTGCAGTAGATGACCCGTGACATCATGATCCGGAGGTGGTGCCCGGCCTCGCCCATTTCAGCCTTGGCTTCCCTGTGGGCGGCGATCTGGGCCCGGAACAGACCGGGTTCCCCGGCCAGCGGGGTGGTCTGGATGTCAAAGCCGCGGCGGGTGGCGGCGGCGATCCCCGGAGGGTTCATGACGGCGACCATCATTCGGGGCATGGGCTGGGTCATCGGCCGGGGCATCACGGTCAACGATTCGAAGCGGTAGTACTCGCCGTCCCAGGAGACCTCCTCCCCGCCCAGGAGGGCGATGAGCACGTCGAGGCTCTCGTCGAATCGAGCCTGAGACTCCTCGATGGGGGCGCCGAGCCGAGCCATCTCGTAGGCGAAGGCACCGCGACCCACGCCGAGTACGAGACGCCCGTCGGTGAGGATGTCGGCCTGGATGACTTCGCCGGCGAAGATCCGCATGTCCCGGAGGGGGAGAACGGCGACCGAGGTGACGAGCTCCAGGTGGTCGGTCTCACAGGCCACCTTGACGGCCATCTGCAGGGGGGACGGCATGAGCAACACGTTGATGAGGTGGTGTTCGGGGAGGGTGACGCCCCGGTATCCGAGGCGTTCGGCGGCCTTCGCCTGTTCGACCATGTCGTCGTACAGCCGCTTGCCGCCATACGAGGTGTCCGGGTAGTAGGAGGACAGGAAGTGGTTGGCGTCCACGGGGAGAAGTCTGACGGTGCACGATGATGTTGACAAACACAGAAAACTGGATTGAACAATTGACACAATCAACAAGTCTGAGCACCTAATGAACCTTTCAGCCCTCCAGACGCTTCTCACCGTGGCCGAGTGCCGGCGTCGCCTGGAGCGACCGTCACCGTCAGCTGAGCCGGCATGACCGAGCGGATTCTGTCCACGGGGCCGGGATGCCGGATCCCGGTCGACCAGGTGCGATGGCGCTTCGGCCCGTCGGGTGGCCCGGGTGGACAGCACGCCAACCGAGCCCACACCCGGGTGGAGGCCGAGGTCGACCTCCGGACAGCCCGCGGGATCGAAGCGGAGGTCCGGGATCGCCTAGTGGCGAAGTTGGGGCCCGTCATCCGGGTGGTGGTCGACCAGCACCGTTCGCAGGCCAGGAACCGGGAGCGGGCCCTGGACGAGGTGGAGAAACGGCTTGGCGAGGCGTTGGTAGAGGCGGTACCGAGAAAGCCGACCCGTCCGCGACGTGGCGCCGTGGAACGCCGGTTGGAGGCCAAGCGCCGACGGGGCGCCCGCAAGGCCGAACGACGCCGAGACTGGGATTAGGCCTCCAGGCCGGTAAGGAAGGCCATCAGCACGGCGCCCAACTTCTGAACCTGGGTCCGGGTCAGCCCGTAGGCGTCAGCCATCTCGATCAGGACCGCATGTTCCGCCTGGTCCCAAGGCACGACTTCAGAAATCGGACCGTAGGCGTCGGGCCGGTCGGCCTCGTCCAGTGGCCGGATCGGATCAGTGTCGGGTAGCGAGCCGAAAAACTTCAAAGTATGGACGCCGAATCGTATGACCCAGTCCGTGGATCGGCCTAGGTGACGTGCCGTAGCGGCCAGAGTCTCGTACTCCTCGGCCGTGAACCCCGTCGAGACCTCAGTGGGCGGTGTGAGCTCCGGGTCGTGGCAGCCGCTGGTTGTGCCGGTGCCTGTGGTATGGCCGTCGTAGAACTCGGGGCGGAACCCGGATCCGGGATCCGCACTGGTCAAGAAACGGTGGATCGCCGCAGCGATGGTTCGCCCCTCCATGGCTTGGATCTCCGGATGGGCCAATAGCGCAGCCTCGGGCGGGTTCGATAGGTAGAGCGCCTCGCTGATCACCGAGTTCAGGTCGGGGGTCAGGCGGAGCACGCCATACGTCTCGGTCCGGCCGTCACGGAGTCGAACCGATGCCCCTTTGTGCACGGTGTCCACCCAGGACACCCAGTAGGGAGCAAAAGCTGCCTGGAGGTCTTCGAAGAGGATCCCGGCCAGCCGGGCCGACTCCGGGTCATCGACCTGGTGGAAGGTCTCGGTCCCTGGGGTCGCCGAGCGACGGACGGCGCCCCCGTTGTGGTGGATTGACACGAAGGCCCGTGGGGACAGGGCGTTGGCGATGGCCGCCCGCTGGCGGATCGGCAGGTGCAGATCCCGGTCCCGGGTGAGGGCCACCGTGTACCCGAGCGACACCAGGTGGTCTTGGGCGTGGAGGGCCACAGCAAGGTTGAGGGTCCGCTCGATTAGGCCGTTGGTTCCCACTGAGCCGGTCTCCGGGCCTCCGTGCCCCGGGTCGAGCACCACGTCGACAGGGTTCAGCGTCTTCTCGCCGTCGAAAGCGATGGGTGTCCCACAGGTCGAGCTGACCACTGTGCCGTTCGGCGACGAGGAGAGAATGGGCAGGATCTCGGCATTCGGACCGAGGAACGCCACCGGAGCAACCTCTGCGGAGACTCCGGGAACCAGACCGACGGAGGCGACGGCCACCAGAAGTCCAGCGGCGAGAGGCCGGAATGACCGGCGAAGGGACCAGAGCACGGGGTGACGCTAGGGGACCGGTCGGGGGCGACGGCACACGATCGTCACGAAAAGCAGAAAAATCCTCGGAGCAACCAGAAGCTGTCTGTCGATTTGCGGGACTACCGCGGTCCTAGAACTGCTCCTCCTCGGTGGAGCCCTCCAAGGCCAGCGTCGAAGCTGTGCCACCAGAGATGACGGTCGCCACGTCGTCGAAGTAGCCCGCCCCAACCTCGCGCTGGTGTCGGGTCGCCGTGTAGCCGTCGCCCTCCATCCCGAACTCGGCTTGCTGCAACTGCACGTAGGCCGTCATGTCTGATTCCGTGTAACCGCGGGCCAACTCGAAGGCCGAGGAGTTCAGTGCGTGCCAGCCGGCCAGGGTGATGAACAGGAACTTGTAACCCATCTTGCCGAGCTCGCGCTGAAACTTGGCAATGGTTTCGTCGTCCAACGCCGCCTTCCAGTTAAACGACGGCGAGCAGTTGTAGGCCAGCATCTTCCCGGGAAACTCGGCGTGTACAGCATCGGCAAACTCCTGGGCCTGGTCGAGGTCGGGTGTCCCGGTCTCACACCAGATGAGGTCGCAGTACGGGGCATAGGCCAGGGCACGGGAGATGGGAGTGGCCATGCCGGGCTGGGTATTGAAGAAGCCCTCGGCGGTGCGCTCGCCGGTCAGGAATGGCTTGTCGCGGTCGTCCACGTCGCTGGTGATGAGCGTGGCAGCCAGAGCATCGGTACGGGCGATGACCACCGACGGCACGCCGAGGACGTCGGCGGCCAGGCGGGCCGCGGTCAGCGTCCGGACGTGCTGCTGGGTCGGGATGAGCACCTTGCCGCCCATGTGGCCACACTTTTTTTCTGAGGCGAGCTGGTCCTCGAAGTGGACACCAGCCGCACCGGCCCGCAACATCCGCTTCATCAACTCGTAGACGTTTAGGGCGCCGCCGAAGCCGGCCTCGGCATCCGCCACGATCGGAACCATCCAGTCCCGGAGCATCTCACCCTTGTTCTCCGACCACTCGATCTGGTCAGCCCGTCTCAGGGCGTTGTTGAGGCGCTCGACCACGGCCGGTACCGAGTTGGCCGGGTAAAGGCTCTGGTCCGGGTAAACCTGGCCAGCCAGGTTGGCGTCACCGGCCACCTGCCAGCCCGACAGGTACAAGGCGGGGAGGCCGCCCTTGACGTACTGGATGGCCTGGCCGCCGGTCATGGCTCCCAGGGCGTGGACGTAGTCCATCTCGTGCATCTTCTGCCAGAGCACCTCGGCGCCGTGGCGAGCGATCGAGCACTCGGGGAGTACCGACCCTCGAAGTCGCACGACGTCGGCCGCGGTGTAGTCACGCTGCACGCCCTCCCAACGGGGGTTCTCGGACCAGTCCTGCTCGAGGACTGCAACCTGGTCGTCGAAGGTATTGCGCATTGATTGCTCGCTTTCGTGGGAGGACCAACGGCGGTTCGCCGGCGGGTCCAATAAGGGTTGGATGAGGGGAGTGTGTCCGTCAGTCGAGAAGCTCGTAGGCGGGCAGGGTGAGGAACTCGACGAACTCCGAGGCCAGGGCGACCTGCTCGAAGATCCGTCGGGATTCGTCGAACGGCAGGTCAGCAAAGGCGTCTCGACCGAGATCGTCAGCAATGACGACCATCTGTTCGTCGATAACCAAGCGAACCAGATCGGCGGTGACCTCTGTTTCGTCCTCGAGAATCTGGCCGTGGCGAACCCACTGCCAGATCTGGGAACGGCTGATCTCTGCCGTCGCGGCGTCCTCCATGAGGTTGTTGATGGCCGCCGCCCCGCTTCCCGAGAGCCAGGAGGCGAGGTAGCGGAGGCTGACGTAGACGTTGGTCTCCAGCCCAGCCCGGGTCACCGCTCCACCGGTCAGATCGACGGCGAGGAGATCGTCGCCGGAGACCAGGACATCAGGCCGCTGGCGGTCGATCTGGTTGAAGCCCCGCCCAAGGATGGCGTTGAATTCGACTTCGGCCACGGTGACAAGGTCAGGATGGGCGACCCAAGTCCCGTCGCAGCCGTCGTTGGCCTCTCGACGCTTGTCCTCCTTGACCCGGGTTAGAGCCTCGGCGGTGACACCAGGGTCACGTCGGTTCGGGATGAAGGCGGCCATCCCGCCGATGGCATGGGCCCCCCGCTTGTGGCAGGTGGCGACCATCAACTCGGTGTAAGCCCGCATGAAGGGGACTGTCATGGTGACGTCGGACCGGTCCGGGAGGACGAAGTCAGGGTCGGCGTTGAACTTCTTGGCGACGCTGAAGATGTAGTCCCACCGGCCGGCGTTGAGGCCACTGGAGTGCTCCCGCAACTCGTAGAGGATCTCGTCCATCTCAAAGGCGGCGGTGATGGTTTCAATAAGCACGGTGGCCCGGATCGAGCCACGGGGAATGCTCAGGGCGTCCTGGGCGTGGCAGAAAACGTCGTTCCAAAGCCGAGCCTCATCGTGGTTCTCCAGCTTGGGGAGGTAGAAGTACGGGCCGGTGCCGCGATCCAGGGCCTCACGTGCAGTGTGGAAGAAGACCAGGCCGAAGTCGACGAGGCTGGCCGCCGCCGGTCGACCGTCAACCTGGACATGCTTCTCCGGGAGGTGCCAACCCCGCGGGCGGACGATCAGGGTGGCCGTTTCGTCGTTCAACGTGTAGCTCTTGCCGTCGCGGCGCAGGGAGAGTTCTCGCCGGACAGCATCACGGACGTTGACCAGGCCCTCCATCACGTTGTCCCACGTGGGGGAGCTGGAGTCCTCGAAGTCGGCCATGAAGACTTTGGCCCCCGAGTTCAGGGCATTGATCATCATCTTGCGGTCGGGTGGACCGGTGATCTCGACCCGCCGGTCCAGCAGGTCCTTGGGCGGGGGAGCAACGGTCCAGGTTCCCGTACGGATCTCCGCCGTCTCGGGCAGGAAGTCAGGTCGGAGGCCGGTGTCGAACTTTTCCTGCCGGATCCGCCGGCTTCGCAGCAACTCGATTCGACGGTCTCGGAAGGTCCGAACCAGGTCGGCGACGAAGGCCGTCGCCTCCGGAGTGAACACCTCATCGCGCCGAGGGTGGTCACTGATCTCGATGCCGTCTAAGTCGGGCACTGCTACTCCTGTGGCTTTCCTGGCACGTCTCGTGTGATGAGTATTGGCGAATTTCCGCTCATCGGCAGGGTCAGCGGCCCGTGAAGTTCCTCTAGGCTGTTCAGAATTAAGAAAATACATCAGAGTTCGACCATGAAAGCGCGCAAAATCGGCTCTCGACGGACCCGGTGAGGAAGGCGAGGAGATCGACATGGCGGGAACGATGACCGGCCGGTCCTTTGACCCCGTGGTCCTCGGCCACCGATTACGGCACCTGCGTCGACAGGCCAACCTGACCCTGGCCGAGTTGGGCCGTCGCATCGGTCGACCGGCTTCCTACCTTTCCCAGGTCGAGAACGGTCGGATCGAACCCAAACTGGGAGTCCTAGGCGATCTGGCGTCGGCTCTAGGGTGCGCGACCGTTGACCTACTGGACCCCACAGCACCCAATCGGCGAGCCGAGCTGGAGATCGAGCTGTCCCGAGCCCAGGCGGGCCCGTGGCGGACCACCCTGGAGCTGCCCGAGGTACGGGCCGGGGCTCGCCTAGACGACGAGGTGCTAGAGGCTCTGGTCGGCCTCTACCAGGCTCTACCCGAGGTCGAGGTGACCCGTTCGGGCCTGGCCAGCCTCGAGGCCGGAGACCGGGCCCGGATGGCGAACATCTCGCTCCGTACCGAGATGAGAACCCTCGACAACTACTTCGCCGAGATCGAGGTCGAAGCGGCTTCCGGTCTGGCTGCCACCGGGTACGCCGGCGAAGGGCCGCCGTCCGAGAAACACCTGGCCGATCTCGCTGCCCACTATGGGTTCACCGTGGAGCGGGTAAAGGGAATGCCGCGGACAGCCCGGTCGGTGACCGACACCCGTCGCCGAGTGATCTTCATTCCCCAGCGTGACGACCTGAGCGTCCGGGCGGCCCGGTCAGTGATCCTCCAAACCCTTGGCCACTTCGCCCTCGAGCACTCAGAGACCACCGACTTCGAGGACTACCTGCGCCAACGGATCGAATCGAACTACTTTGCAGCCGCCGTACTGATCCCAGAGTCGTCGGCGCTGGATTTCCTCACCTCGGCCCGGGCGGACCGCGACCTCTCTATCGAGGACCTCAAGGAGCGTTATTACGTCTCCTACGAGATGGCCGCCCACCGGTTCACCAACCTGGCCACCACCCGACTGGACATTCCGGTGCACTTCATCCGGACCGACCCCGAGGGGACGATCACCAAGGCCTACGAGAACGACGGGATCCGGTTTCCGACCGACGCCGACGGAGGCCTAGAAGGCGCCCGCCTAGGGCGGCACTGGGGAGCGCGCCAGGCCTGGGACGGATCAGACCTCCTGCACTACCAGTTCACGACCACCGATGCCGCAGAGTTCTGGTGCGTGACCTATATCGAGAACGCCACGGAACGGACCCCCTACGCCGTGACCCTGGGCTGTCGGGCCGAGGACGCCGGACTGTTCAGGGGCGGTGAGACGTTGCGTCGGGTGAGTGGGCGGAACGAGGACGACCAGGCGGAGCCTGGGCTGTTGGGCCGCTGGGATGGCGTGGCCTGGCCGTCGGCGTCCGAACGAAGCTTCATTCTCACTGCCCTGCCGTCGGCCAGTCGGGAGTTCACACCGTTCCCCGGCATCGACCTCCTCGACGTCTACCGCTTCCTGGACCGTCAGGCCGGACCGGCCTGACGAACCGGTCGGGAGGCAACCGCGGTCAGTTTTTGGTGAACGGCTGACCAATCTCGGCCCGCTTCCGGATCTCGGCCACGAAGGGCCCCAGGTCGACGGACCGGATGGTTGCTGGGTCGCGGACCATTCCGGTGTGGGTCACGAAGCGCTCACCGTCCCATCGGTGAAGTTGGAAGCCCGAGGGCTCATCGACGGCTGACCCGCGGTCCGGGTGAAGGTCAAGGCCAAGTTGGTTGCCGGTGGACGGGCACGTTGAGACGGACGTCGAGCCAATCACCGTGTGGATGGTGCGGTGGAGGTGGCCGGTCACTAGCAGGCGGACCTGCGGGTGGCGTTCGATGGTGGTCCGGAACCGGTCAGCGTCCAGCAGGCCGGCCTGGTCCATGAACCGGAGGCCGGTCTCGAACGGAGGGAAGTGCGTGAAGACCAACGTCGGACGGTCCGGCTCGTCTGCCAGGGTGGAGTCCAGCCAGCTCTCACGGACCTCGTCGAACCGTCCGTCATGGCGACCGGGTAGCGAGGTGTCTAGACCGACCAAGCGCACCGGGTGATCGTCGACGACGTAACTGCAGTGGTTCTCTGCCACGTCCGGTGGGAGCCGGTCGGCGAACGCGAAACGAAAGGCCGGGCCCTCGTCGTGGTTGCCGGGCAGCGGGAGAAGCCTGTCGGCAAGTGGAGCTAATACCGCCAGCAGCGTGTTGTACTGGGTCTCCGTACCGTCATCGGTGAGGTCGCCGGTGGCCAACACCACGTCCGGTCCGGGGTCGAGGGCCATCAGGTGGTCGACAACTCGTCCGAGTGTTTCTGTGGTGTCGACCAGCTTGCCGAATGCGCCGACGTGGTCGCGAATGTGGCAGTCCGAGATCTGGGCGATCAGCACGTCGGGGACTCTAGGGGACGGGCCATGGGGCGAGCTTTCCCTCAGTCCTTGATCGGGAGGTCGTCCTCGTCGTCAGTGAGGTCCAGGAGCTCGCGTGCACGGTCCTCCGGAATCTCCTCGACGGAGCGGAGCCTTCGCTCCATGGCCCGGGTCCGTGTCCCTGTCTTCTCGATCGTGTTTTGGGCCGTGGCTAGCTGATTCTTCAGGGTGGCCAGGACCGAGCCGAACTTGGAGAACTCGGTTCGGACGGCTCCCAGAACCTCCCAGACCTCGCTGGAACGCTTCTCGATGGCCAGGGTGTGGAACCCCATCCGCAGCGAGCTGAGCAGGGCACTGATGGTGCTGGGTCCCGCGAGGGTGATCCGGTGCCGCTGCAGTTCGTCGACCACTTTCGGCCGACGGAGGGCCTCGGCGTAGAGGCCCTCGGTGGGCAGGAACAAGATTCCGATATCCGTTGTGTGTGGGGGGGCGATGTATTTCTCGCGGATGTCTTTAGCCGACTCGATGATTGTCCGCTCCAGGGCCTTGGCCGCCTCCTCCGCCGCGTCGGGGTCGGCCCGGTCCTGGGCGTCCTGTAAGCGGCGGTAGTCCTCCTGAGGGAACTTGGAGTCGACGGGTAGCCAGACCTGGTCCTGGTCGTCCCGACCGGGGAGCCGGATGGCGAACTCGACGAATGCCGTCGACCCGGGAACCGTCTTCACATTTTTCTCGTACTGGGCCGGCGTGAGGATGTCTTCCAGGAGGGCCTGCAACTGGACCTCACCCCAGGTACCCCGGGACTTCACGTTGGTGAGGACCCGTTTGAAGTCGCCGACGTCCTCGGCGAGCTGCTTCATCTCGCCGAGGCCCTGGCTAACCGAGTCGATGCTCTTGCGCACTGTTTCAAAGGCCTCGCCGAGACGCTTCTCCAGGGTGCCCTGGAGCTTCTCGTCGACCGTTTCTCGCATCTGGTCGAGCTTCTTCTCGTTGCCCTCCCGCATTTCGGTCAGGAGACGCGATTGCTGGGCGCCCATGGTGTCCAGCTGGGCCTTGATGGTGGTCACCAGGGTGTCAGTCGACGTGGCCATGTTTTGGCCAAGCTCCTGGCGCAGCGTGGCATCGCTCTCTGCGGCAGTCGTCCGAGCCCGCTCGAACTGGCTGCGGATGAGGTTCTGGAGGACCAGCCCGATGGCCAGGAGGACTCCGAGCGAGATGGCCACGGTAAGGAAGTTGGACATGGGGGGCGTCCTTTCGCCGACGGAGACAACGGTACGGCGACGGTGTGACGGTGTCGGTGCACCCGGCGAGAATTGGTCCCTACGCCGCGTCCACCACGCCCCGTTGGGAGACCCTGACCTGGGTCGCCTTAGCTACCGTGGTTGCTGTGGCTGAGCACGCCTTCCTCCGTAACGCCTGGTACGTGGCCGCGTGGGATCACCTGATCGGGGACGACCTGACGGCGCTCACCATTCTTGGTGATCACATCTGCCTGTTCCGACGGTCCGACGGCACGGTGGCTGCGCTGGCGGATGCATGTCCGCACAGGAAGCTTCCCCTGTCCATGGGTCGCCGGTGCGATGACGGGGTGGAGTGTGGTTACCACGGCCTGGTGTTCGACGGCAACGGTGCCTGTGTGGGAGCACCAGGCAACCAGGGCCGTATTCCCCGGGGAGCGGACGTACGTTCCTACCCGGTGGTCGAGCGCTACGGGCTGTCCTGGGTTTGGATGGGTAACCCCGAGCGGGCCGATCCGGCCGACATCGTCGAGATCGAGCACTACGGCGATCCGGACTGGGGGCTCAACACAGGGCCGGCCATGGACTTCAGTTGTGACTACCGGTACATCGTGGACAATCTGCTCGACCCCTCACACGTGGCCTGGGTCCACGACACGTCGTTTGCCCAGGAGGCGGCACGAGACACCCCGCTCGAGGTCGAGAAGCGCGACACCGGGGTTTGCGTCTCCCGGTGGCTCTACGGCGGAGAGGTGGCACCCTTCTACGCCAAGCTCGTCGAGTTCGACGGTCCCTGCGACCGCCACCAGCACTACGAGGCCTTCTATCCTTCGACTGCCCTAGCCCGCGCGCTGTTCACGCCGGCAGGCACCGGCGGCCCCGACAGGCCGCTCCACGACGACCTCTTCCAAATGGACAGTTGGAACTTCCTCACGCCGATCACCGAGAAGACCACCCGCTACCACTTCTTCCAGCTCCGCAACGTCCGGCCCGGCGATGAGGCCATCGACCGTCTGATGAACGAGGACGTGACCGGGGCGTTTAGTGAGGACCGGCAGGTACTTGAAGCGGTCCAGCGGGGAATGGACGCCGCCGAGTCGCACATCAACATGCACATCGACACCGGTCCGCTGAGGTTCCGTCATCACCTCGAGACCCTGATCGCCGCCGAAGGGGACTGAGCGGAACCCGCCAGGAGCGGTGAACGAGCGGGTGAAGGGAATCGAACCCTCATCATCAGCTTGGAAGGCTGAGGTTCTAGCCGTTGAACTACACCCGCGTGTCCGCTAGAGCAGACCCCATGAACCTACCGTCGGTCCGTTGGGGATCGGGACGGCGACGGCGCGGCACCCGGTGGCTACGCTGCCGCGCATGACGACCACCGCGCCGATCGGCGCCCACCTGATCGGCGGCGACTGGAGCACTGACGCTCCCGGCGGAACCGCGGTTAGCGACAACCCCGCCCGTCCTGATGAGCCGGTCGGCGAGTACCCGCTGGGCGACGCCGGAACGGCCGCCCAAGCCGTTGGTGCCGCCGTCGAGGCCCAGGCTGCCTGGCGGGCGGCTGGCTTCGGGTCCCGGTCCCGGATCCTGGAGCGGGCCGCCGTGCTGTTTGACGAGCGGGCCGACGAACTGGCACTCGTGTGCACGCTCGAGGAGGGCAAGACCCTGGCCGAATCGCGGGGTGAGGCGGTGCTGTCGGCCGAGACCTGCCGCTACCAAGCCGGCCTGGCTAAGACCTCCACTGAGCGAATCTTTCCAACCGGAAATCCCGGGGAGACCATCCGCACCGTCCGGGCCCCGCTCGGCGTGGTCGGCATCATCACCCCGTGGAACTTTCCGATCCTGATCCCTGTCTGGAAGATCGCCCCGGCGCTGGTGGCCGGTAACCCAGTCGCCTGGAAGCCGGCCAGCAACACGCCGCTGACTGCGGTGGCCATCGCTGCCGTCTTCGCGGATGCCGGCCTGCCTGCCGGGGTGCTGAACCTCGTGCTGGGTCCCGGCTCGGTGGGCGGCGCGCTGGTCGCTGACGAACGGGTCGACGGAGTGAGCTTCACAGGCTCGGTCGGGGTCGGTCGGGGCATCCGCGACGTGGTCACGGCCCGCAACGGTCGGGTCCAACTGGAGTTAGGCGGCCACAACCCGTGCATCGTGTTCCCAGACGCCGACCTCGACATGGCGGTTACCGCAGTGGTCGGTGGCGCCATGGGGGCCACCGGCCAGAAGTGCACGGCTACCCGCCGGATCATCGCCGTGGGCGACGTCCACGACGAGCTGGTCGACCGCCTCGCTGTTGCGGTCACCGCACTGAAGGTGGGTGACGGTCAGGACCCGGCGACGGCTATCGGCCCTCTGGTCTCAGCTGGCGCCCGGACCGAGGTCGTGGAGGCCATTGATCAAGCGAGGGCCGAGGGTGCCGAGACGGTGGCCATCACCGAGGGGGTCCCCGATGGTCCCTGTTACCAGGCCCCCACGCTGTTCGTTGGAGGGACCGACCTCACCATCACCCGCGAGGAGGTCTTCGGACCGGTCAGCACAGTGCTCCACGTGGACACCGAGGACGAGGCCTTCGCCCTAGCCAACGACACCGAATTCGGCCTGTCGGCGTCGGTCTTCACCAACGACATGTGGACGATCGATAGGGCCGTCCATGAACTCCGCGCCGGGCTCATTAAGGTCAACGGCCCGACCACCGGGTCCGAAATCCACGCCCCGTTCGGTGGCGAGAAGAACTCTTCGGGCCACTCGGCCCGGGAGCAGGGTGACACCGCCCAAGAGTTCTTCACCCGGACTCGGACCGCCTACATCAAGCCAGGTCGGCTCCCGTGACCCCCGAGGTGCGCAAGGTCGTCACCCACACCGAGGAGATTCACGTAGAGGGTGGAAGGGCCGCCGACCCGCCGTTGCGCATGTTCGGGATCGCCGCCGTGTTCACCAACCCGTGGGCCGGCCAGGGCTTCGTCGAGAACCTGCGGCCAGCCATTCTGGACGTGGCCCCCCGCCTGGGCGACCTCCTGGTTCCCCGCCTGGTCGAGATGGCGGGAGGTGGGGATGCTGTTGAGGCCTACGGCAAGGCGTCCATGGTCGGCACCTCGGGCGAAGTCGAGCACGGCTCGGCGTTCATCCACACTCTCCGGTTCGGCAACGTGTTTCGCGACGCTGTGGGCGGTACGGCCTACCTTTCGTTTACCAACACCCGGGGTGGTCCCGGAGCCACGATCTCCATCCCCATGATGCACAAGGTCGATCCGGGCTGGCGGTCCCACTACCTGACGTTGGAGATGACGGTGGCCGACGCGCCGGGTCCAGACGAGGTGGTGGTGGCCATTGGCGCCTCGGTCGGCGGGCGCCCCCACCACCGGATCGGCAACCGATACTCCGACATGGAAGAGATGGGGTTGACCGAGGGGTGAGCGGCGGTACTCACATTCGCCTCGATGGGGAGGACGCCGGGAACAGGCCACCACTCGTCCTGGTCCACGGTGTCGGCCTAGATCACACCATGTGGGACCTGGTGGTCGAGGATCTAGCGACCGACCGCCTAGTCGTGCGCTACGACCTCCTCGGCCACGGCCAGTCAGTTGACCCGCCGGGGCCCCGCACGGTAGAGGACCTTGTCGACCAGTGCCTCGGGGTTATCGACACCTGTGGTCCGGTACCCCCCGACGTGGCCGGGTTGTCGCTGGGCGGAATGGTCGCCCTGGGCCTGGCCACCCGGCATCCCGACCGGCTGGGTCGCCTAGCTCTCTGCAACACGGTGTTCGACCGGAGCGCCGAGGAGGTCCACCGGATCCGAGAGCGGTTATCGCTGGCTGAAACAGGCGGGATGGGGTCGGTGGTCGACCTGGCCGTCGACCGGTGGTTCGATGCCAGCTGGCAGGCCACACACCCGGACCGGGTCGACGCCGTACGGAACTGCCTGCTTTCCAACAACCTGGAGGCCTACCTGAAGGCATACCGGGCCTTCGTCGAGGGAGACCCCCTGAAGCCCGGAGAGGCGAGCTCGGTAACCACCCACGCACTGGCCGTAACCGGGGAGCTGGACCCGGGCTCGACCCCGGCTATGACCAGCGCCCTGGCCGTAGCCCTTGAGGACTGCCGCGCCGTGATCCTCCCCGGCCTCCACCACATCCCACCCATCGAGGATCCAACGGCCTTCGTGGCGGTGCTCCGGTCCTTCTTAGAGGAACCCTCCGCATCTGACCGCTCCGAATTCGCCGGGGAGGCGACCAGGTGAACGACTACCAGCTCTACATCGATGGCGAGTTTTGCGAGTCCTCCGACGGGGGCCGGTTCGATACGGTCAATCCGGCCACTGAGGAGGTTTGGGCCTCGGCGCCGGCGGCCACCGAGGCCGATGTAGACCGTGCCGTACGGGCGGCTCGCCGCGCCCTGGTGGAGGGGGAGTGGCCGACCCTGACGGCCACCCAGCGGGGCCGGCTCCTGAGCCGGCTGGCCGACCTGGTAGCTGATGCTGCCCATCACCTCGGTGAGGTCGAAACCACCGACAGCGGCAAGCTGGCCGCCGAGACTCGGGCCCAGTCGGCGTACGTCGCCGACTACTACCGCTACTACGCCGGCCTAGCTGACAAGATCCAGGGCGACACGCTGCCAATTGACAAGCCGGACCTCCACGTCTTTACGACCCGTGAGCCGGTCGGCGTGGTGGCGGCCATCGTGCCGTGGAATGCCGAGATGTTCCTGACCGCCACCAAGATCGGGCCGGCCCTGGCCGCCGGCAACACGGTGGTCATTAAGGCCTCCGAGGAGGCCCCAGCCCCCCTGCTGGAGTTCGCCCGGGTGGTCGACCAGGTCGGGTTCCCACCGGGGGTCGTCAACTTGGTGACCGGGTTCGGTGAGCCGTGCGGACGGGCGCTGACCAGCCACCCGATGGTCGACAAGGTGGCGTTCACCGGAGGCGTCGACACGGCCCGGCACGTAGTGGCCAACACGGCCCACAACTTGGCTCCGGTCACCCTGGAGTTGGGAGGCAAGTCGCCGATCTTGGTGTTTGACGATGCCGACTTCGAAGGGGCGGTCAACGGAGCGGTAGCCGGGAACTTCGGGGCATCCGGCCAGAGTTGTGTGGCCGGTAGCCGGGTTTTTGTGCAGTCGGGCGTTCACGAACAGTTCGTGGATGAGGTGGTCCGACGGGCCGAGGCCATCCGAATCGGCGACCCACTGGCCGACGACACGGAGATGGGGCCCCTGGCCACCCGAGCCCAACGGGACCGAATCGAGGCGGTGGTGGCCGAGTCCATCGACCAGGGAGCGACCCTGCACACCGGAGGGTGCCGTCCGGAGGGCCTGGACGTCGGGTGGTACTACCGGCCCACCGTGCTGGGGTGCGCCGACCAAGAAGTCCGTAGCACGAGGGTCGAACTCTTTGGACCAGTCATGTCGGTGCTTAGCTTCGACACCGAGGACGAGGCAGTGGCCCTAGCCAACGACACAGAGTTCGGGCTGGGCGCCGGGATCTTCACCCGGGACGTGTCCCGGGTGCACCGGGTGGCCAGGGCCATCCGCTCGGGCATCGTCTGGGTCAACACCTACCGGGCCATCTCGCCCATCGCCCCGTTTGGCGGCTTCGGCAACAGCGGATCGGGTAGAGAGGCGGGAGTTGACGCCATCCACGAGTTCACGACCACCAAAACCGTTTGGATCAACACATCAACCGAACCGATGTCCAACCCGTTCACTATGCGGTGACCGAGGACAAGAGCGGTCAAAGGTGACGGGCTTACACGAATTCGATCGGCTCGCTCAACCAGGGACGCAAATGCTTAACGGCTAGAAGCGGGGGTCTAGGACTTGGGTGCCGGGTGGGCGCAAGAGGACCGCCGGTACACTCCGGCCACCGTGGAGACCACCCTGGAGCATCTGGACGGCGACCGGGTGAGGTTGACCGTCGCCGTCGCCGAGGACGAGTTCGACGTGGCCGTCGATGCCGCCTTTCGTAAGATCGCCAGAGAGGTCCGGTTGCCCGGCTTTCGGCCCGGCAAGGCGCCCCGAAAGATCCTGGAAGCCCGGCTCGGTAAGACGACCGGGAGACAGGAGGCGTTACACGATGCCCTGCCCAACTACTACAGCCGGGCCCTTGTGGAGCACGACGTCGACGCCATCGACTCTCCAGAGATTGAGATCACAGGCGGTCAGGAGACGGGATCCCTGACCTTTGACGCCGTGGTGCCAGTCCGTCCCAGGGCCACCGTGGCTGGGCACGGCTCGCTGCGGATCGAGATCCCGGCCCCCGAGGCCACCGACGAGGACGTTCAAGAGCAGGTAGATGCCCTCCGTCGTCAGCACGCCACGTTGGAATCTGTGGAGCGTCCAGCTGACGACGGCGACCAGGTCACCATCGACATCGATGGCCGACTCGACGACGAGCCGGTCGAGGGCCTGACGACGAGCGGCTACCTGTACGAGGTAGGTGCCGGAGCGGTAGTCCCGGAGATCGACGAGAACCTCCGTGGCGCATCTGCGGGCGACGTCCTGGAGTTTGAGGCCGCCCACCCCGAGGAGGACGGCACCCTGGCCTTTCGCATCGCGGTGTCCGAAGTTCAGGCACGGGTGCTGCCCGAGCCCGACGACGACTTTGCCGCCCAGGCCTCGGAATTCGACACGTTCGGTGAACTAGAGGCCGACATCCGGGAACGGATCACTGGCCTGCGCCGCAACCAGGCCGGGATGATGGCCCGGGACCGCGCCGCACAAGCCGTCGCCGACCTGGTCGACATGGACATCCCTCCGGCCCTCGTGGAAGTTGAGGTCGACAGCCGGATCAATGACATGGCCATGAGGATGCGCTCCCAGGGCTTCGACCTCCCCACGTACCTGGAGGCCACAGGAGGCGACCTGGAGTCAATCCGCGACGAGCTGCGGGAAGGCGCTGAGGTGTCGGCCCGGGTGGACCTGGGGCTACGGGCCGTGGCTGAAGCAGAGGGCCTCGAGGCCGACGGAGAACCACTGGAGAAGTACCTCACGCTGTTGGCCGCACAGGTGGGCGGTGAGGTAGAAGACCTTAGGACGGCACTCACCGAGTCCGGTCGAATGCTCGAAATTCGAGCCGACCTGCGTAAGCAGGCCGCCCTCGACTGGGTATTCGAGCGGGCCGAGATCGTTGACGAGGAAGGGAATCCGGTAAACCGAAGCCTCCTAGAGGCCCCGGAGCCCGAGATTGTGGTTCCCGGCGACGACGGACCCATCCCCATCGCCGACGATGAGGTAGGGGAAACTGGTAGTTCGGCCGCGAAGCCGGTCGACGAAGAAGAAGAGTGAACAAGATGACGTTGGCAGATCTGAAGACACAGAATTACCTCGTTCCCACGGTGGTCGAGCAGACCAACCGCGGGGAGCGGGCCTTCGACCTCTACTCGCGCCTGCTCAAGGAGAACATCGTCTTCATCGGCACGCCGATCGACGACACCATCGCCAACCTGATCTGCGCCCAACTGCTGCACCTCGAGTCCGAGAACCCCGACCGGGACATCAGCCTCTACATCAACTCTCCCGGAGGCGACATCAACTCCCTCTTCGCCATCTACGACACGATGCAGTACATCAAACCGGACCTCACCACCATCTGCTTCGGCCAAGCGGCCTCGGCGGCCGCAGTGCTGCTGGCCGCCGGCACACCGGGCAAGCGCCTGGCCCTGCCGCACTCCCGGGTGCTGATCCACCAGCCGTACGCCGGCGCCCAGGGGCAGGTTTCCGACATCGAGTTGGCGTCCCGGGAGATCCAGCGCCTCAAGACGCAACTCGAGGAGATCTTGGCCCGCCACACCGGCCAGGACGCGTCCCGGATCCACGACGACACCGATCGCGACTACGTCATGACCGCCGAGGAGGCCAAGGAGTACGGCATCATCGACGAGGTCATCGACCAGCGAGACCTAGTGGATAACAGCGGCCCCATCGCCGCCGTGAAGTAGGACGACGGGCTCGAGGGGGACCGGTGGCGAAGTTCGGTGAGGGCGACCTCCTCAAGTGCTCGTTCTGCGGCAAGACGCAGAAGCAGGTCAAGAAGCTCATCGCCGGGCCGGGCGTCTACATCTGCGACGAGTGCATAGACCTCTGTAACGAGATCATCGAAGAGGAGCTCTCCGAGCCCACCGAGACCTCGCTGGGTGAGCTGCCTCGCCCCCGCGAGATCTACTCCTTCCTGGACGACTACATCATTGGCCAGGACCAGGCCAAGAAGATCCTGGCTGTCGCCGTCTACAACCACTACAAGCGGGTGCAGGCCGGGAGTGGTAGCGGCAACGAGGTGGAGCTGGCCAAGTCGAACATCTTGCTGATCGGTCCAACTGGATGCGGCAAGACCCTCATGGCCCAAACGCTGGCCCGGATGCTCAATGTCCCGTTCGCCATCGCCGACGCCACGGCCCTCACAGAGGCCGGTTACGTGGGTGAGGACGTCGAGAACATCCTCCTCAAGCTGATCCAGGCCGCCGACTACGACATCAAGAAGGCCGAGACGGGGATCATCTACATCGACGAAATCGACAAGGTGGCCCGCAAGAGCGAGAACCCATCCATCACCCGGGACGTTTCCGGGGAAGGGGTACAGCAGGCCCTGCTGAAGATCCTGGAGGGCACATCAGCGGCCGTTCCGCCCCAGGGGGGGCGCAAGCACCCCCACCAAGAGTTCCTCCAGATCGACACCACGAACATCTTGTTCATCTGCGGTGGGGCGTTCGCCGGCCTGGAGCAGTTGATCGAGAGCCGCCACGGCGGTACCGGAGTGGGCTTCGGAGCCGACGTGCGGTCCCCTGGAGAGAAGGACCTGGGAGCGCTATTTGCCGACGTCCGACCCGAGGACCTCATCAAGTTCGGCCTGATCCCTGAGTTCGTGGGCCGCCTGCCTGTTGTGGGCTCAGTCTCCCAACTGGAGGCCGAGGCGCTGGTGAGGATCCTGGTGGAACCCCGGAATGCCCTGGTGAAGCAATACCAGCGCCTGTTCGAGTTCGAGGACATCGAACTGGATGTCACCGAGGAGGCCCTGGCGGCCATCGCTGACCAAGCTCTCTCACGGGGAACTGGCGCACGCGGGCTGCGGGCCATCCTCGAGGAGGTCCTCCTCGACGTGATGTACGAGTTGCCGGGTGACGACGAGGCGGGACGCGTCGTTGTCGACCTGGATTCGGTGCAAGGTGAGACGCCGCCCACCGTGGTCCCACGTAGCGCCGATCACCCCGATCGCGCCGCCTCCTGACCTCGGCACCATGACGGGGTCCGCCGGCCAGCTGCCGGTCGAGGACTTCGCCGGCGCCCTCCGCTTCCTCGACAGATTCGTCAACCTGGAGGCGGCCGCTGGCCGCATCCACGGCCTCAGCTTGGACGCCATGAGGGGTCTGGTTGAGGTGATGGGCGACCCACAGGGCGACGTGCCGGTTGTGCACGTGACGGGAACCAACGGAAAGGGCTCGGTGGCCTCCATGGTCGCTGCGCTACTGACGGCTGCCGGACTACGTGTGGGCACCTACTCCAGCCCCCACGTCGACACCGTCCGGGAGCGCCTAACCATAGATGGCCAGTTGATTTCCGAGGAGTCTTTCGCCGACCTGCTGGCCGACGTGGAGCGGTATGCGGCGGTGGCGCCGGAGCGCCCCTCCTATTTCGAGCTCCTAACAGCGGCGGCCTTCCTGTGGTTCAGCAACGAAGCTGCCCAGGTAGGAGTGGTCGAGGTCGGCCTCCTGGGACGCTACGACGCCACCAACGTGGTGGACTCTGCGGTCGCGGTCGTCACCAACGTGGGTCGGGACCACACAGACGGGACCGGCGACTGGCGTCGGGACGTGGCAGCAGAGAAGGCAGGCATCATTCGGGAGGGGCGCCCGCTGGTGCTGGGGGAGACGTCCATCGAGCTCACCGGGGTGTTTGCCGCTGAGTCACCGGACCCGGTGCTGACCCGGGGGGTCGACTTTGGTGTCCGGGGCGCCGAAAGGGCGGTGGGGGGCCAGCTTCTCGAGCTGTGGACCCCGAGTGGAAGTCACGACGGGATCTTCCTGCCCCTGCACGGCGACCACCAGTCCGATAACGCATCGGTTGCCCTGATGGCCGCAGAGGCGTTCCTTGATGCCCCGTTGGGTGAGGACGTGGTGGCCGAGGGGTTTGCCGGAGTCCGGATTCCCGGGCGTCTGGAGGTGATGTCCTCCGAGCCCCTGGTCGTGCTGGACGGGGCTCACAACCAGGATGCGGCCCGAGCCCTAGTTGCGACTGTGTCGACAGTTTTTCCGGTCGGCCGGCGGATTCTGGTGGTGGGCGCGCTGGGGCCCCGCCGGCCGGAAGACTTTTTTGACGAGTTAGTTGCCCTGGCCCCCGATTTGGTGGTGACCTGCACGGCTCCGTCTCCCCGAGCCGTACCGGCTGGGGAGTTGGCCGCCCTAGCCGCCGAGCGACGGATGGAGGTGGAATCGGTGCCGGACGCCGTAGATGCCGTCCGTCTCGCGGTGGCGGCCGCTGAGGAGACCGACCTCGTCTTGGTGACCGGGTCCTTTTACGTGTTGTCGGCGGCCCGTCGGGCCCTGGGCGCTGACCCGGTCGCGGACGACCTGGACGACTTCTAAGGGGTCCGGGCTGGCCCATGCCGCCGTAGCCTGCGGGTATGGATCGAACGCTCGTTATCTGCAAGCCCGATGCCGTGGAACGCCGCCTCGTCGGGGAGATCATCGGCCGTTTCGAGGGTAAGGGCCTCACGGTGGTGGCCGCCGAACTCCGACAGTTGGATACCGAAACCCTGGCCCGGCATTACGAAGAGCACGTCGGGAAGCCCTTCTACGACGACCTCGTGGCCTTCATGTCCCGGTCGCCGTCCATGGTGATGGTCGTCGAGGGACCCGAGGAGACGTTCGCTGTAGTCCGTTCCATGATGGGGACCACCAACCCCCGGGAGGCGGCGCCGGGAACCATCCGAGGAGACCTAGGAACCCTGTTCACCGAGAACCTCGTCCATGGTTCTGACTCCCAGGCCTCGGCCGAACGGGAAATTGGGATCTTCTTTCCCGACCTGGCGGCCTGAGCCCCGGTCGTCGGGTCGGCCGACGATGCCAACCCTTATGCCCGCGTAGGGTGGTGAGACGGTTACGAAGAGTGGCAATTGGGTGACGGGCGCGTTACGTTTCCCGGAGCGAGTGGGGCGGACCTGACCTCTCTCACGAGAACCGACGGAGTACCCGGTCGATGGCCGAACCTGTAGATCGACGGCCACGCGTACAAGGGTCACGGCGCACGGTCTTTGGAGCCCGCGACATCGCCGTCGACCTGGGGACCGCCAACACCCTGGTGTACGTACGCGGCGAGGGGATCGTCTTAGACGAGCCGTCGGTCGTTGCCGTCAACTCGTTGGACGGCAACCTGCTAGCCGTCGGAGACGAGGCCAAACGAATGATCGGGCGGACTCCCGGCTACATCCGCGCTGTCCAACCGTTAAAGGACGGAGTCATTGCCGACTTCGAGATCTGCGAGAAGATGCTCCGCTATTTCATCCAGCAGGTTCACAACCGGCGCTGGGCCAAGCCCCGCATGGTTATCTGCGTCCCGTCCGGAGTGACCGGTGTGGAGCGACGGGCCGTGCAGGAGGCCGCCGAATACGCCGGCGCCCGCCCACCTTCCTACATCATCGAGGAGCCCATGGCGGCGGCCATCGGTGCCGGCCTTCCAGTGGCCGAGCCCACGGGTTCCATGGTGGTCGACGTGGGCGGCGGAACCACCGAGGTGGCGGTCATCTCGCTCGGGGGTGTAGTGGCCAGCCAGTCCTCCAGGGTCGGGGGCGACGAAATGGACGACGCAGTCAAGCAGTTCCTCAAGAAGGTCAAGGGCGTTGACGTGGGCGACCGAACGGCTGAGACAATCAAGATCCGCCTGGGCTCCGCTCACCCGCTAACCCAGGAGATTCGTGCCGCCGTGTCCGGTCGGAGCCTCCGTACCGGCCTGCCCGAATCGGTGGAGTTCTCCACCAGGGAGATCCGCGAGGCCCTAGAGGAGCCGGTTGCTGCCATCATCGACACTGTGAAGGTCACACTGGATCGAACGCCCCCTGAGCTGGCCGCCGACATCATGGACCGGGGCATCACCCTGGTGGGCGGCGGCGCCCTCCTCATAGGTTTGGCCGACAGAATCCGAGCCGAGACCGGCATGCCGGTCTGGTTGGCCTCCGACCCGCTGCGGTCCGTCGTCGAGGGAGCGGGCAGTGTCCTGGAGGAGTTCTCCAGGTTCGGGGAGATGATCTTCGGCGACGACGCGGAATAGATGGTGGCGGTCCCTCGGCCCGCCGGGCGGTCCCGTCCGACGCTCCTCCTGCTGGTTGCCGCCGCACTGACCCTGCTGACTCTCCAGTTCCGGGGAGCCGAACCACTGTCCGCCTTCCAGCAAGGAATCCGTGACGTGCTGGATCCCGTCCGGTCGGCGAGCGAACGGGTGGCGCGACCGGTGCAGTCGGCCTGGCACGGCCTATTCGACTACGACGACCTGCTAGCCGAGAACGAGCGGTTGGCTGACGAGCTGGCCCGCATGCGCGGACGACGGCTTACCGGCGAAGCCGACAAGGAACTACTGGAGCGCCTACTCGGCGAGGTCGACATCGATTACACGACGCTGGAGACCGTCGTCGTCCGGATACTCGGCACACCTCCTGGGAACTTCTCCACCTACTCCCTCGAGGTGGACAAGGGCCAGGACGACGGCCTGGAGGAGGGAATGGCCGTGGTCACCGGGGCCGGCCTGGTGGGACGTTTGGAGGTGGTCGACCGTTCCCGGTCGATCGTACGCCTTGCCACCCATCCGGAGTTCCGGATGGGTGTACGCCTCGTTGGCTCTCAGGACGAGGGCTTAGCCCGCGGCGGAGGGGCCACCGGCCGACTGGTTATCGATGCCGGCATCCGGTTGGATGCCGTGGTGAAGGCCGGCGAGGTGGTGGTCACCTCCGGTGGTCGCAGCCGCTTCCCGGCCGACATCCCGGTCGGACGGGTGTCCGACCCCGATGATGATGCCGAGTTCGACCGTCAGATCATTGTGGACCCGGAGGCCTCCTTAGAGAACCTGAGCTTCCTGAACGTGGTGCTCGATCCCGTCCGCTTCGATCTCGAGCCGAGCAGGCGACGGTGATCGGCCCGTGACCCACCGGTTCCGCGTCCTGGCCCTGTTGTTGACCGCCACCGTGGCCCAGGTGACCGTGTTTGACGAGGTTCGGGTGGCCGGAGCGTCGGTCGAGTACCTGCTGCTGGTCTCGGTGCTGACCGGGTACCACGGGGGTCCGGAGCGTGGGGCCGTGGTGGCTTTCTTCGCCGGGCTCCTACATGACGCCGTGACCATCACTCCCATGGGCCTTCACGCCCTCGTCTACCCCTCATTGGCCGTCGCCACCAGCCACCTGGAGGTTCGCCTGGCCCGCTTTACCCGGCCGTTCCTCGGGAGCGGCCTGGCTGTCGCCATCGCCGGTGGCGTTCTGGCTGCTGCCGCGGTGGGGAGCCTGTTCGGACTCCGGGAGCTGGGTGACCCTGGGCTGCTCCGTACCACGGTGGTGGTTGTCGTCATGACGGTAGCCGTAGCGCCACCGACCAGCCGGGCCGTGCGATGGGCGGTGACCGGGGGCCTGCCCGTGGACGTGGACCTTCGCGGGCAGGGAGCGGAGGGCGGGGGGTGAACGAGACCGGCCGCTACCGCATGCGGGTCCTGGCCATCATCGGCCTCTCCATGTTCGCCGCCCTGGGGGCTCGCCTCTGGTACCTGCAGGTCATGGTGAGCGAGCAGGCTATGGCTACCGCCCGGAGCAATATCACGCGGGTGATCGCCGTACCGGCTCCCCGTGGTCGGATCCTGGACGTCCACGGTCGAACACTGGTCGGGAACCGTCTGACCACCGTGCTGACTATGAACCGCAACGAGCTGGACGAGTCAGGATTCGACAAAGACGAGCGGCTAGAGGTGTTCACCGAGATCGCCGTCGAGATCAACCGGTCCGGCCACCTGATGAAGGTCACCGACGTAGTACGGGCGTTGGCGGACCCTTCATACGGCAACTATGACGACATCCCGATCGCTCATGATGTGGGCGAGGACCTCCTGGTGTTCTTTGGCGAGCGCCCGAACCAGTTCCCTGGTGTACGGGTAGCCCAAAGCACGGTGCGTTCCTACCTCTACGGTGATCTGGCCTCCCACGTCTTGGGGTGGGTGGGGCCGGTCAACGACGCCGAGCTCCGGATACGGCGCCCACCGGACGGCAAGGAGTACCGGCTTCGGGACCAGATCGGCAAGGCTGGCGTTGAGCTCATGTTCGAAGATGACCTGCGGGGCCAGGCCGGTCACAAGGTGGTTGAGGTGGACCGCTTGGGGGAGGTCGTGCGGGAACGGCATGACCTGTTCGTTCCTCCGATTCCGGGCGATGACCTGGTGCTGTCTATTGACGTCAACGTCCAGTACCTAGTTGAGCGTGAGTTGGAGCGGTCGATCCATCTGGCCCGCACCCGGGAGCCGGACGCCGATCCGGACCGACCTGGCCAGCTCCTGCCCGCGTACGACGCCCCTGGCGGCTCGGTCGTCGTACTGGACCCTCGGGTGGGTGACGTAGTGGCTATGGCCTCCTTCCCGTCGTACGACCCCAATGAGTCGATCGGCGGCTTTAGCTTCGACCGGTGGGCCGAGCTCAACGACCCGGCCAACGATCTCCCCATGTTCAACCGGGCCATCCAGGGTGAGTACGCCCCCGGTTCCACGTTCAAGCTGTTCACCGCTCACGCGGCGTGGCACGAGGGGGTGTTCGGGGTGGGGGCCGTGCCCCGGGCCGATGAGCTGTGGGACGACCCGGGTGCTTACGTGCTCCGGAGCTGCGGAGACGTGGATCCCACCGATCCGCCGCCCGGTTGTCGATACCGAAACGCCGGCGAGAAGCAGTACGAGGCCGTAGACCTGGTCCGGAGCCTTACCGTGTCCAGCGACGTCTACTACTACCAGATCGGGGAGTCGATCTACATCAACCCGGGCCACCCCGACACTGCCGTCCAGGATGCTGCGGCCTCCTATGGGATGGGCCTGGATACCGGAGTCACCCTGCCGTTCGAACAGGACGGCTATCTACCGACACCCCGCAACCGGCGACAGCGGCACGAGGCAAACCCGGTGGCCTTTCCGGAGTGGGGATGGTCGACCGGTGACAACGTGATCACGGCCATTGGCCAGGGAGAGGTCCTGGTTACGCCGCTGCAGCTTGGTAATGCCTTCGCCACGTTCGCCAACGACGGTGTGCGCTACGCCCCCAACGTGGTGGCTCGGATCATGGACCGTGATGGCACGGTGGTTCGGGAGTTCGGACCCCGTGAGTTATCCACGGTCGACATTGACGACGGTTTCCGCCGCCGGGTCCTCGATGGCCTGGCTGGTGTGACGGCCCACGAGGAGGGCACCGCCTATTGGGCTTTTAATTCAAGGGCCACCGGCGGCAACTATTTCCCGCTGAATCGGTACCCGGTCGCCGGCAAGACCGGAACCGCCGAGGTCCGGGGTAAGGCTGACACGTCGATTTTCGCCGCCTTCGGGCCCGCGGACGAACCCACCTACGCCATTGTGGCCGTGCTTGAGGAGGCGGGCTTCGGGAGCAGCGTCGCCGCACCGCTGGTGGCTCGTATTCTGGCCCCAGTCTTTGAGGGAACGGTTCCCGAGGCGCCCCTAGCCGCCGTCCGCTATGCCCGCTCGGCGGCTCTCCCCCTGTGCGTGGCCTGGCACGAGTGGCGGACAGGAAACACCCTGGACCGGCTTGAGGCGGCTGATCCCTCTTCCGGGGACGTCGGCGGACCGGTGCTAGACGCTTCTGGCCAGGTTCGGGTCCGAGGTATCCGGGTGGATTGTGAGGACCTCCTGGACGAGATCCTCGCCGTGTTCCTCGACAAGGAGTTCGACTGATGGTCGACCTCCGTCGCCCGGACTTCGACCGGCCGAAAGTTCTACGTCACGTCGACTTGGTGCTGCCGGTCCTGGCTCTCGCGGTTTCCCTGGTCGGGGTACTGATGGTCTACTCAGCCACCCGAGGCCCGGTCACCGAGATCCGGCCGGGCGAGACCTTCTACCTCGGACGGCAGGCCCGGATGGTGGCCGTAGGCCTGGCCTCCATGGTGGTAGCCGCCTGGTTTGGCCACCGTCGACTCCAGCGCTTGGTTCCCCTGGTCTACCTGGCCACCCTGGGGGTCCTGGTGGCCGTCCTGGTGGTCGGCATTGAGGTGAAGGGCGCCAGGGCGTGGTTTCAGGTCGCGGGCAATCAATTCCAACCGTCGGAGCTGGGAAAGGTGGTGCTCATCCTTACCCTGGCCGCTTGGTTGGGTCGGACCGAGGAACCCAGCGGACAGAGGGTTGCCGGAGCGGTAGCGCTGGCTGGGCTCCCCGTCGTGCTGATCGTCCTCCAGCCAGACCTTGGCACCGTGCTGGTCTACGGGGCTATCGCGGTCGGGATGGTGCTGGTGGCCGGCGCCAAGGGCCGGCACCTCCTCATCCTGGGTCTGCTCCTGCTAACCGGTCTTGTGGGCGTCTTACGGTCTGAGGTACTAGAGGACTATCAGGTCCGGCGGCTAATGGTCTTCGTGGACGAGGAGACGGACACGGCGGCCAGCTACAACCTGGAACAGGCCCAGGTGGCTATCGGCAATGGTGGGCTGACGGGCCGTGGGTTGTTCCAAGGAACCCAGAACAACTCCGAGCTAGTTCCCGAACAGCAGACCGACTTCATATTCACCGTGGTGGCCGAAGAGACGGGGTTCGTGGGAAGCGCCCTTGTGCTGGGCATCGTGGGTCTACTCCTCCTACGGGTGTGGCGGATCGGTCGCCTTGCCGACGACCGCTTCGGCATGCTGGTCTCGGCTGGGGTGTACACCATGCTCCTGTTCCAGGTGTTCCAGAGCGTCGGGATGTCGACCGGAATCATGCCCATCACCGGAATCCCGTTCCCGTTGGTCAGCTACGGCGGATCATCTGTAGTGACGACGTTCATCTCACTTGGCCTCGTCCAGAGCGTGCATATGCGTCGCCACGAGCGCCAGGTCGGTGCCTGAACGGGGTCGGCGAACCCCCGAGGTCCCCAAGCGCTGGGTTGGTGGATACGCTGGCCAATCATGAGTTCGCTTTGGCTCGAACTCGAACGTGTCCTCGGCGAGGTCCAGAAGCCGGCCCGCTACATCGGATGTGAGGACGGGATGACCGTCCCGGTCCACCACCCGGACAGGGTGGCCTGGCTCCTCGTCTACCCGGACACCTACGAGGTCGGCCTTCCCAATCAGGGTCTACAGATCCTGTACGAGATCCTCAACGAACGGCCCGATGCGGTGGCCGAGCGGAGTTACGCGCCCTGGACTGACATGGCAGCCGTGCTCCGGCGTGAGGGGCTCCCGCTGTTTTCGGTGGATACCCACCGCCCGGCCGCCGACTTCGACGTGTTGGCTTTCAACTTGTCCGCCGAGCTCGTCTACACCAACGTCCTGGAATGTTTGGACCTGGCGGGAATTCCGCTCCGAACGAGCGACCGCAACGCCGGGCATCCGCTGGTGCTGGTGGGCGGGCACTGCTCTTACAACCCGGAGCCTCTGGCCGACTTCATTGACGCAGCGGTACTGGGCGACGGCGAAGAGGTGGTGGCCGAGATTACCGAAACGGTGACTGCGTGGAGGGCCGAAGGACACGGCTCCCGAAGCGGCCTCCTACGACGCCTGGCGAGCGTGCCCGGCGTGTACGTCCCCTCGCTGTACCGGGCGGAGTTCGATGAGGGAATCCTGACGTCGATCACCCCGCTGGACGACGCCCCGCCAGTGGTCGAGAAGCGCACGGTGGCCGACCTGGCCGACTGGCCATACCCGAAGCGGCAACTGGTGCCGCTGACCGAGGTGGTCCACGACCGTCTCAATGTCGAGGTCTTCCGGGGATGCACCCGGGGCTGCCGGTTCTGCCAGGCCGGGATGATCACCCGCCCGGTCCGGGAACGGCCCGCCGACCAGGTACGGACCATGGTGACTGAGGGCCTCCGCCGGACCGGCTATGACGAGGTAGCCCTGACGTCGTTGAGCACCGCCGACTTCAGCGGAATCGAGCAGGTGGTAGCCGAGACGGTGGCCGATGATGCCTGTGGCCAGGTGTCAGTCTCGCTTCCCAGCCTGCGGGTGGACGCCTTCACGGTGGGGATTGCCGCCGAGATCCAACGGGCTCGGAGGACCGGACTGACTTTCGCCCCGGAGGCTGGTAGCTGGCGTATGCGCCAGGTCATCAACAAGCTCATCAGCGAAGAGGACCTCTACGCAGCGGTGGAGTCGGCCTACTCACAGGGATGGCGCCGGGTGAAGCTGTACTTCCTGACCGGCCTGCCCACCGAGACCGACGAGGACACACTGGGGATCTTGGAGATGGCCCGACGGTGCGTGGAGGTGGGCCGGGTCCACCAGCACAACCCGTCGGTCACCGTCTCGGTCGGAGGCTTTGTCCCTAAGCCATTCACCCCGTTCCAATGGTTTGGGCAGAACACCGAGCGGGAACTCCGGCGCAAGGTCGGGCTCCTTCGCGACGAGCTGAAGCGCCGCCCGAAGACTTACCGGGGTGTCCAGTTGAAGTGGCATGACGCCCGGGCATCGGTGGTTGAGGGGCTCATGAGTCGGGGCGATCGGCGTCTTGGGGCGATCATCGAGGACGTGTGGCGATCCGGAGGCGTCTTCCAGGAGTGGAGCGAACACTTCGACATACGCCTCTGGGAGGATGCGCTGGATCGTCACGGGCTATCTCTTGAGGACTTCGTGTACCGGCACCGCACCGAGGACGAGGTGTTGCCCTGGGATCACCTGTCGGCCGGCCTCCACAAGGACTTCCTGTGGCAGGACTGGCGCGATGCCTTGGAGGCGGTCGGGTTGGAGGACTGCCGCTGGACTCCCTGTTACGACTGCGGGGCCTGTACCGGCTACGGGATCGAGCACGTGGTTGCGTCGGCCGTCCCCCCGGCCGGCGGAAGCCAGGGCACCGGTCAGGACCTGAGCACAGGGGGAACGGTGCCGGTCATGCTCCGAACGCGCCCGTCGGCCGACCAGAGTCCCGAAGCGGTGGGTGTGTAATGAGGGTTCGGATTCGCTTCCACAAGAAAGGCAAAGTCCGCTTTACGAGCCACCGCGACGTGGCCCGGATCTGGGAACGGGCGCTGCGGAAGGCTGAGGTGGCGGTGTCCTACAGCCAGGGGTTCTCCCCCCGGCCGAAGCTCTCGTTCGGACTGGCCCTGTCGACCGGTCACGAGTCAGAGGCCGAGTTCCTCGACCTCGAACTGGCCGGGGAGATCGCCGAGGCGGGGGAGTGGACCCCTGAGCGGGGTGTGGCGATGGCCGCTCGTCTGAGTAGCGCGCTGCCAGTGGGTCTCGACGTGGTCGCTGTGGCCCCTATCGAGAAAGGTGATTCGCTCCAGAAGGCCGTGATGGCCTGTACATGGTCTATCGAAGTCGACCATGTCGACCGGGCTGGAGCGGAAGCGTGGGTGGCCGACGTGCTGGCCCGCGAGGAGATCGTCGTCGAGCGCGAGCGTAAGGGACGGCCGGTGGTCGATGACCTCCGCCCCCACGTGCTTTCACTGGACGTCGCCGGGACGACGGAAACCGGGGTTCGCCTACTGGCTGACCTAGGGACCCAACCCCGAGCACTCAGGCCAACCGAGCTGTTGGCGGCGGTGGATCCGCCGCTCACGGCGCGAACTGTGTGCAGGATGCACCAATGGATGTCGCAGGGAGACGACCGCGAGGAGCCGCTAATGGCCCCGGTCTGCCCTGCCCCGTCGGCGAGCGTGTCGACGTGATGAGAAGGGAAACAACCAATGTCCGAGAATACGGGCGACGAGCGACGGACCGAAGCGGTCCGTCCGTCCGACACAACGAGCAGCGGAGCGGCTGAGGCGTCACTGGCTCCTAAGGTCGGTGATAGCCGACCGGCTCCTAAGGTCGGTGATAGCCGACCGGCTCCTAAGGTCGGTGATAGCCGACCGGCGGCCGGTGGAGACAGCGGCGACGGCCAACCGGGCTCCGGCGGAGGGCGTCGACGTCGACGACGAAGGGGCGGCCGCGGTCGCAGTGGCGGGGGCCAGCAGGGCGACAACCAGGGCCGGCAGGGCCGGGGTAATCGTCCCGTGGAGGCCGTTACCGATGATGGACCGTTAGAGCTGGACGAGGACACCCTCAAGCGACGACGAGGCCGGGAGCGGCGAGGCAAGCCAATCGGTCGGTACCTCATGTGCGTCAGTGTCAACGGCGGCGTGACCCAGATCGCCGTGCTGGAGGGGCGACAGCTCATCGAGCACTACCTGTCTCGTCCGGCCGACGACGTCAGCGAGATCCACGGCAACGTCTACCTAGCCAAGGTCCAGAATGTGCTGCCCGGCATGGAAGCGGCGTTCGTGGATATCGGCACGCCTAAGAACGCAGTGCTCTACCAGGGCGACCTCCAGTACACAGACACCGACTTCGAGGGCAAGGGCCGGCCTCGCATTGAGCAAGTCCTGAAGTCAAAGCAGACGATCCTGGCTCAGGTCACCAAGAACCCGATCGCCCACAAGGGGGCCCGGCTGACTCAGGAGGTTTCCCTCCCCGGCCGGTTCGTGGTGCTGGTGCCCAACAGCACCACCTATGGGATTTCCAAGCGCCTGTCAGATTCCGAGAGGAAACGCCTCCGGTCGATCTTGGATCGAACCAAGCCCAAGCAGCACGGGATCATCGTGCGGACGGCCGCCGAGGGCATCACCGCTGAGGAGATCGAGCGAGACGTCCGTCGCCTAGTCCAGCAGTGGGAGGAGATTGAGGCCCTGTCCGGGCGGTCGCAATCCCCGAGCCTCTTGTACCGCGAGCCCGAAATGGCCTTCCGGTTCATCCGCGAGGAGTTCAACAAGGACTTTCGAGGCGTGGTCATCGATGATCCGGAGATGTTCGAGAGGGTCCGGACCTACGTGGAGAGCGTCAACCCGGCCCTGGCAGACCGGATCACCTACCACGACCCGGAGACCGAGTCCCTGCCCCTGTTCGAGCGCCACCACGTGCACGAGCAGCTGCGTAAGGCTCTGGATCGCAAGGTGTGGCTGCCATCGGGCGGATCGCTGATCATCGAGCACACCGAAGCCCTGACGGTGATCGACGTCAATACGGGTAAGAACGTTGGGCGGTCGAGCCTTGAGGAGACCGTGTTCCGAAACAACCTGGAAGCTGCCGAGGAGATTGCCCGCCAACTCCGGCTCCGTGACATCGGCGGCATCATCGTGATCGACTTTGTTGACATGGAGGTCAAGGCGAACCGGGAGGCTGTGGCCACCACGTTGCGTTCTTCCCTGGGTCGGGACAAGACCCGGACCCAGGTCTTCGATATCTCCGAACTGGGCCTAGTGGAGATGACTCGCAAGCGGATCGGAGAGGGCCTACTGGAGTCGTTCGCCACCGCGTGTGAGGACTGTCGGGGTCGGGGTCGGATTCTGGACGACGACCTCCTAGCCGGATCAGGTCGGGCAGGCCGCCGGTGAGCGGTATTGGACCGTGCTGCAGGTAACCGTCACTCTGGAGGCGGTGGCGCCATCGATGGCCCCGGATAACCTGACCGCACTATGTACGCAGTGATCGCCACTGGTGGAAAGCAGTACCGGGTCGAGGAGGGCCAGCGGGTTCTCGTCGAACGCCTGGGAGCCGTGGGCGGCGACGTCGAGTTGACCCCCGTGATGGTGGTGGACGGCGACGACGTGTTGGCTACCCCGGAGGCCCTCGCCGGTTCGAGCGTGTCGGTCCGCATCGTGGGAGACGCCAAGGCACCCAAGATCAGGGGCTTCACCTACAAGAACAAGAGCAACCAGCGTCGCCGGTGGGGCCACCGCCAACATTTGGCCGAGATCGAAATTACCGGGATCACGAGGGGCTAAAGACATGTCCAAGACCAAGGGCGGCGGCTCGACCCGCAACGGCCGCGACTCCAACGCACAGCGACTAGGGGTCAAGGTCTACGACGGCGGTCGGGTTAGTGCCGGCAGCATCCTGGTCCGGCAGCGGGGCACCAAGTTCCATCCGGGCCACAACGTGGGCCTGGGCGGCGACGACACACTGTTCGCCACAGCCGACGGCGTGGTGAAGTTCGGCCGACGGGCTGGCCGCAAGCTGGTGGACGTCCTCACCGACTGACGCGACCGGATCCCAGTCGCCGTAGCCGAGCGATGGAAGACGCACCGCCTGGCGGTGCGTCGTTTCGCGTTTAGGAGCCGACGTCCAGCCCGGCCGGAAGCCGCTCGGCGTTCCACCCAAGGAGGCGGGTGGCAATACGACAGGCATAACGGTCGGTCATTCCACCCACGTAGCGAACGGCAGCCAACCGGACGGCATCGGAGCCCGAGTGGTCTTCGAAGCCGTGGAGGGCGTCGGTCGGGAGGTCCCCCGGGGCCGTCGTGAAGTGGTCGACGAGGGCCCGCAACAGTGCGATGACCCGCGATGCCTGGTCGAGGGAGGCAGGACGCAGATAGATCCGCTCGTAGTCAAAGGCCCGAAAAGCACCGAGGGCAGCCGCCGTGTCGTGGTCCATGCCTATGCGGCCCCTCGACGCCGACGGGCCGACGACTCCGTCGATAAAGGCGGACAGTTGCTCTCTCCGGGCGGTGCCGCACCGTTCGCGCACCACCGCCGGAAGATCGGCGGGATCCACGATCCCCGTGTGAACGGCATCTTCAAAATCGTGACAGACGTACGCAATTCGGTCGGCCCAGCTGACCACCTCGCCCTCTGGGGTGGCTGGCGCCGGGCGCGACCACGAATGGTTACGGATCCCATCCAGGGTCTCCCGGCAGAGGTTCAGCGGAGCCAGGGTTACGTCAGCACCCCATTGGGCATGGTCATAGCCACCGTCCACGTAAAGGGAGAGAGCGTCTTCGCTAGCGTGCCCGCCTGGTCCGTGGCCGCAGTCGTGACCGAGGGCAATGGCCTCGGTGAGGGGCACGTTTAGTCCGAGGCTTCCGGCGATCGCTCGGGCTACCTGGGCTACTTCTAGGGCGTGGGTGAGACGGGATCGTTGGTGGTCCTCCGGGAAGACGAAGACCTGGGTCTTTCCGGCCAGCCGTCGGAAGGCGGTGGCGTGGAGGATTCGGTCACGGTCCCGCTCGAAGCAGGTTCGGAAAAGATCGGGAGCCTCCTCGACCAGGCGGTCACCGGCTCCAGTGGCAAGGGTGGCGCCGTCAGCCAAGAGGCTCACTTCCCGCTCTTCCCGGGCCGGTCGATCCACGGTTCTCGGGAGACCGACTGTGGCCCAACTGTCGTAGTGGGCGGTCCGGATCTGATCGTCGCCGTGCCCGTCCATGGTCGAAGCCCACAGGGCAGCCCGTGGAGTCTCCGGGGGGCTTGCGGCGTTGGCGTCGTATTGGGGCACCGAACCACCCTAGGGAGGCCGGGAGTTCATCGGGCTCGCTGGAGCCGCTCAGTAGGCTCGCAGCATGTCCCAGTTCGTCGATGAATGCGGGCTCAACGTTCGCGGCGGCGACGGTGGGGCGGGCGCGGTGTCGTTTCGCCGTGAGGCCCATGTCCCGAAGGGTGGCCCAGACGGCGGCGACGGCGGCCATGGTGGATCGGTCTGGTTGGAGGCGGACCATAACGTGGCCTCACTCCTGGCCTTTCGCGATCACCCACACCGGCGGGCCGACAATGGCACCCACGGTTCAGGCGGCAAGCGCCACGGCCGGGCGGCCGAGGACCTAGTGATCAAGGTCCCGGAGGGGACCACAGTGCGTGGCCTGTACAGCGGCGAGATACTCGCCGACCTCGTGCAGCACGGCGACCGCTGGCTGGGGGCGGAGGCCGGACAGGGCGGGCACGGCAACGCCAAGTTCCTGAGCAACCGTCGACGGGCCCCCGGCTTTGCCGAACAGGGCGAGGAGGGAGAGGAGCACTGGCTGACCCTGGAACTCCGACTGATGGCCGACGTGGCGCTCGTCGGCTACCCGAATGTGGGCAAGAGCACCTTGATCTCGAGAATCTCGGCTGCCAAACCGCGGATCGCCGATTACCCGTTCACCACGTTGGAGCCCAACCTCGGGGTGGTCCGTTCCGAGGGCTGTCCCGAGTTCGTGGTGGCCGACATTCCGGGCCTCATCGAGGGGGCTAGCGAGGGACGGGGTCTGGGCCACCGTTTCCTACGTCACGTTGAACGGGCCCGAGTCCTGCTGGTGCTAGTAGACCTAGCTCCCACCGCCCTGGAGGAACCAATCCGCCAGCTTGAGGTGATCCTGGGAGAGTTGCGCGCCTACCAACCTGAGCTCCTCGAGCGCCCTCGCCTGGTGGTTGGATCCCGAGCCGATGTGGCGGAAGCAGGTGTGACCTTCGACGGGGACCGCCTGTCGGCCGTTACCGGGGAGGGCCTGGAGTCGCTGGTCCACGCGCTGGGCGGCCTAGTGGAAATCGCCCGGTCTGCACCCCCCGAAAGGCCCGCCGTAGTGGTCCATAGGCCTCCCACCGAAGACGTGGTGGTGGAGCGAGGTGAGGACGGGACCTGGGAGGTCGCGGACCGCAGGGTTGCCCGGGTGGCAAACCTAAACGACCTAACCAACCCCGATGCGCTGGACTATCTCCACGACCGCCTGAAGAGAATGGGCGTCGACCGGGCCCTGGCCCGAGCAGGGGTGCGTGACGGGGAACCGGTCCGCATCGGTCGACTCGAGTTCACTTACGAAGAGGGCTGATGGCAGGCCGGAACGACACCGCAGTAGTAAAAATCGGCACCTCGTCTATTACCGACGACGAGGGCGTCATTGACCGCGCCATGGTGGCCAAGCTGTGCGACGAGGTAGCCGCTCTACG
Source organism: Acidimicrobiales bacterium (assembly GCA_022452035.1). Lineage (NCBI taxonomy): Bacteria > Bacillati > Actinomycetota > Acidimicrobiia > Acidimicrobiales > Acidimicrobiales bacterium. The sequence continues at coordinate 64,517 of JAKURV010000004.1, forward strand.
GGCGACGGGCCGTCGAGTGGTCGTGGTGACGTCGGGGGCCATTGCTGCCGGCCTGCCCGAGTTGGGCCTGGGCGGCGACCGCCGCCCCCGAGACCCGGTGACCTTGCAAGCCGTGTCGGCAGTCGGCCAGGGCGGCCTCATTCGCGCCTACCGGGAGGAGCTAGGCCGACATGACCTGACCGTCGGCCAGGTCCTCCTAGCCCCGCTGGACTTCTTCGTGCGAGCCCAGTACCTACACGCCCGTGGCACTCTGACCCGCCTGTTGGAGCTGGGGGTCGTGCCGGTTGTGAACGAGAACGATGCTATTGCCGACGACGAGATCCGGTTCGGCGACAACGACCGCATTGCTGCCCTGGTGGCCCACCTGGTGGGAGCCTCCACGCTGGTCCTGCTGACCGACACCCCAGGGTTGTTTACTGCCGATCCTCGTCTGGACAGCGAAGCGTCCCTGATCGAGGAGATCGTGGAGATTGACCACGAGCTGGAGGGCCTGGCCGGGCGGGGAGGCTCGATCCGGGGGAGCGGAGGCATGGCCTCCAAGTTGGCGGCGGCCAAGATCGCCAGTTGGTCGGGCGTCCGCACGGTGATCGCCGACGCGGGACGGACCGGGGTAATGGTCGACTCCTGCGAAGGGGTGGTCGGCGTGGGCACCGTGGTCAGGGCCCGGGAGGCCACGCTGGGGGCTCGGCGCCTGTGGATCGCTTTCGCTGTCGGATCCTCGGGTCGGATCACCGTGGACGCCGGGGCCCGCCGGGCTCTGGAGGAGCGTCGGGTCTCGCTGCTGCCGGCCGGGGTGGTGGCTGTGGAGGGTTCCTACGAAGCCGGCGCGGCGGTTGAGGTCTGCGACATTGAGGGGACGGTATTTGCCAAGGGCATCGTGAAGCACGATGCCGGGTTACTACGCGCCCATCTGGGCCGGCGGTCGGCCGACCTGCCGGAGGGTATGGCTCACGAGGCCGTCCACGCCGATGATCTGGTGGTACTCCCCACTTGACCCGCTGCCGGATTGGTCAGCGTGTTCGTATTCGCCGAACAGGGGCCAGGACGAGGTCGGCTTCGGCGACCCCGGTAGCTCGCGCGACCAGCACGTAGGCCGACCCGGCCAGCAACAGCCCAAGGGGCGCGAGGGCCACGTCGGGAAGGTCCGACGTCCCCCAGCGGACAGCCAGAGCCACCACAGCGGCGACAGCCGTGGCGGGAGCCAGCCGAGACATCACCGCTGACGGACCCGGCAGGCCAGGTAATGCGGTCCGACAACGGCGGGCCAGTAGAGCCAATTCCACCCACGCCGCCATGGCCGAACCGAGGGCCAGGCCCACCGCCCCCAAGTGCGGGTCGGGTGAACCGCTCCGGATCCCTGACCCCAGCGGTCCGAACCAGCCACCCTCAGTGGCCACCGAACCCAGGACGGCTCCGTGTACGGCGATCCGGTCGAGCGGGAACATCAGGGTCACGCCCACGGCGACGGCTAGCGCCACACGGAGCGCGGCGATCCGGGCCGGCCCGGCGGTGTCGCCCATGGCGTAGAGCGTGTTTTGGTGGATACGCGATGAGGCCACAGCGGGAAGGCCGAGCGAGTAGGCAGCTAACACCAGGGCCACCACTCGGGCGTCGTCGGAGTCGAATGCTCCCCAGCCGAAGAGGGCTCCGACGATGGCCTCTCCCAGAACCAAGTAGGCCACGGTGGAAAAGGCCACGAAGAAGGCGGTCCGCCGACGGGCGGCTAGGGCACGCTCGGCTAGTCGGAGACGGCCCTCGGGCCGGGACATCTCGGGAAGCTCGGCGGCCGCCACGCTGGTGGCAAACAGGGCAATGGGTAGGCCGTAGAGCATCTGAGCCGATAGGAGGCCGGCCACGGCACCAGTTACCAGCAGCGAGGCCAGGACCAGGTCCAGGTAGCCGGAAAGCTGGAGGACACCCCGGCCGAGCACGGCGGGCCCGAATCGGCGCCGAACCTCGGCCACCGCCGGGATCCCACGTCCCAGTGACGGTCGGAGATCGGGGGCCAGGCGCCAGACGGCAAGCGCCTGAACGCCGAACTGGAGGGCACCACCAGCCACCAGTCCCCAGGCCAGGGCCACAGCGGCCTGGCGGGGCGACCAATCGCCGAAAGCCGCAGCGGCCAGCACGGCAATCTGGGCGGCGTTCCAGAGCACGGGGGCCACGTAGGGGAGGAAGAAACGACGATGGCTGTTGAGCACGCCGAGGCACCAGGCGGAGAGCACCAGTAGGCCTAGACCACCGGTGGTGATCCGCATGAGGTCGACGGTGAGGTCTAGCCGTCGCCCTTCGAAGCCAGGGGCCAGCAACACGGTGATGGGCCTGGCCAACACGATGGCCACCACCACCAGACCGCCGGCTAGCGCGGTAAGAAGGCCGGCCACCGCTCCGGCGACTCTTCCGGCCTCGTCGTCCCGGCCTTCACCGAGCAGCCGGCTGTAGACGGGGATGAACGACGCAGATAGGGAGCCCTCACCGAGCAGGTTCTGGAGGAGGTTCGGGATCCGCAGGGCGGCGGCGAAAGCGTCGGCCGCCGGGCCGAGGGCCAGAACTGACCGGAGGAGGGACTCGCGGACCAGGCCGGCCAGACGAGACAGGGCAATGCCGGAGGCGACCGCCGAAGACCCGCGTGGAGAGCGAGGGTTTACTGGGTCGCCGGCCGCCGGGTCCATCGGGGCCACGGTACCCGCGGCCGTTCGGCGTCCCGGGCCGCCTCGGTAGCCTTCTAAAGGTGAGCGAGACCACCACTGTTCCCGAACTGGCCCGTCGGGCCAGGACCGCTGCCCCGGTCTTGGCCGCGGCGACCACGGCCAAGAAGGATTCCGGCCTCCTGGCGGCAGCTGATCACCTAGAGGCCGACCGGGACGGGATTTTGGAGGCCAATACCCAAGACGTGGCCCGGGGAGAGGCCGATGGGATGGCCCCCGGCTTCCTCGATCGCCTGAAGCTGGATGCCGGGCGGGTCGCTGGAATGGCTTCTGGACTGCGTCAGGTTGCCAACCTCCCCGATCCTGTGGGTCAGGTGACCGCGGAATGGACCCGCCCCAACGGCCTGCACCTGACCAAGGTCCGGGTGCCCCTGGGCGTGGTGGCCATGATCTACGAGAACCGTCCCAACGTAACCAGCGATGCCTTTGGGCTCTGCCTGAAGGCGGGCAACGTGGCCTTCCTGCGCGGTTCGTCCGGAGGCCTGGAGTCAAACCGGGCTATAGCGGCCAGCATCCGGTCGGCTCTAGTAGACGTCGACCTCCCAGCCGACGCTCTTGTCCTGGTCGAGGACGTGAGCCGCGAGGCCGCGGTGGAGTTCATGCAGCAGCGGGGCTACGTGGATTGCCTAATTCCCCGGGGCGGGCCGTCGCTCATCCGGTCGATCCTGGACAACGCCACGGTTCCCTACGTGATTGATGGGGACGGGAATTGCCACGTCTATGTCGACGAGTCGGCCGACCTGGACATGGCCACCGAAATCCTGGTGAACGCCAAGATGCAGCGTCCCTCGGTGTGTAACGCGGCGGAGAGCCTGGTGGTGCATGCTGGGGTAGCCGATCGCTTCTTGCCCCGGGCCGTCGAGGCCCTGGTAGGCGTGGATCTGGTGGGCGATGAGCGGGCTCGTGCCGTGGTTCCCGGCATGGGAGAGGCCAGCGAGGACGACTGGAGCACTGAATACGCCGACCTGAAACTATCCGTGCGTGTGGTCGACGACCTGGACGAGGCCATCCGGCACGTCAACGAGACCGGATCGGGACACAGCGAGGCCATTGTCACCGCCGATGAGCAAGCAGCGGCCCGCTTTACCGCCGAGGTGGATGCGGCGGCCGTGGTGGTGAACGCCTCGACCCGTTTCGTAGATGGTGAGGAGTTCGGCTTTGGCGCCGAGATCGGGATCAGCACCCAGAAACTGCACGCAAGGGGGCCCATGGGTCTCGAACAACTGACCACCGAGAAATACGTGATCCGTGGTGATGGCCAGACGCGTGGCTGACCAGGCGTCGGCCGCCCGAGTCCGGTGGGTGTGGCCAAGTAACCGGTCGGTAGCCTGATCACCATGGCCGACCACCGCTTCGCCGACGTGTCCGGCATCCGCAAGGCTCTTTCCGATGCCAAGTACCTAGCCGACGACGGAACCGCAGGGATCGTGTACCTGGCCGACCGCCTAGGCAAGCCCGTACTGGTGGAGGGACCGGCGGGAACCGGCAAGACCCAACTGGCCAAGAGCGTGGCCGAGATCACCGGTGCCCGCCTGATCCGTTTGCAGTGCTACGAGGGCCTGGATGAGTCCAAGGCCCTATACGAGTGGAACTACAAGAAGCAGCTGTTGCGCATCCAGGCCGAGGGCGACGGCTCCAGCTGGTCTGACGTCGAAGAGGACCTCTTCTCCGAGGAGTTCCTTCTCACCCGACCATTGCTGGAGGCCATCCGGGCCGAAGAACCGGTCGTCCTGCTGGTTGATGAAGTGGACCGGGTGGAGGTAGAGACCGAGGCTCTCCTGCTGGAGATTCTCTCCGAATACCAAGTGTCGATCCCCGAACTGGGCACCGTGGAGGCCCGCCAGGTGCCGTTGGTCTTCCTGACCTCCAACGGGACCCGGGAACTCTCCGAAGCCCTGAAACGCCGGTGCCTCTACCTGTACATCGACTACCCCGACCTAGAGCGGGAGCGGGAGATCGTGTCGGCCAAGGTCCCCGGTGTGGACGAGAACCTGGCTGACCAGGTGGCCCGCATCGTGCGCTCCATCCGCCAACTGGACCTCAAGAAGGATCCGTCGGTGTCCGAGACCCTGGACTGGGCTCGGACACTGGTTCTTCTGGGCATTGATCAGATCGACGCCCAGACGGCGACTGACACGGTGAACGTGCTACTCAAGTACCGCACCGACATCGACAAGGTGGTCAAGGAGTTCGCCGATAACCCGGCTGAACTGACCGACACCTCTGCCTGAGGTCTACGGAACAGTCCGGCCGGTGACCGTTACCGCACCGACGGTAGAACCGTCGGCCGACCAGCCACTGCTGGACCTCCTGAGCGGGTTCATCTCCGAACTCCGCAACGCGGGCCTCCCGGTCAGTCTGACCGAGAACCTCGACGCCATGGAGGCGGTCACCCACATCCCGCTGGAGGATCGTGAAGCCTTCAAGTACGCCCTGGGCGCCACGCTGGTCAAGAACCACGCCCACTGGCGGGCCTTCGAGGTGGTGTTCGAGGTCTACTTCTCATTGCGAGGCCCGGAGTACTCGATCGTAGACGCCGGTCAGTCGGGCGATCCCGCAGTCGACGATACCGACGAAGCAGATATGGCGGGTGACGGTCAGGCCGGTAGCGGGGGTGGCGGCATGTCGGCCCTCACCCCGGAACAGCTGGCCGAGATGCTGTTCAAGGCCCTGATGAACGGCGACGATGCCATGCTGCGGGCCCTAGCCCGCCAAGCTGTGATGCGCTTCGCCGGGATGGAGCCCGGCCGACCGGTAGGCGGCACCTACTACCTGTACCGGACACTCCGGAATCTGGACCTCGACGGGATGCTGGACCGGCTCATGGAGGCGGCTCGCCACGAGGCGCCGAACGACCTGACTCGTCTGGAAGAGCACCTGGAGCGAGACGAGTTCCGGGACCGCTTGGACCGCCTCAAGCAGGAGATCGAGGCGGAAATACGCAGGCGCCTGGTGGCCGATCGGGGAGTGGAGGCCATGGCTAAGACGCTTCGCAAGCCACTACCCGAGGACGTGGACTTCATGCACGCCTCTCGGGAGGAGTTGGCCAACCTGCGCAAGGCCATCTATCCGCTGACCCGGAAGCTGGCCGTCCGGCTGGCCCGCAAGCGCCGCCACGGCCGCAAAGGACCGCTGGACTTCCGCAGCACCATGCGCCACTCGTTGAGCTACGGCGGGGTCCCGGCCGAGCCCAAGTTCCGGTTCCCCCGTCCAGCCAAGCCGGAGATCATGGTGGTAGCCGACATCTCGGGGTCGGTGGCGGCCTTCGCTCGCTTCACCCTTCATCTCGTCTACGCCATTAGCAGCCAGTTCTCCAAGGTTCGGTCCTTTGTGTTCATCGACGGACTGGACGAGGTCACCGGCTTCTTCGAGGGTGTGGAGGACATCGGTGAGGCTGTGCACCGGGTAAACACGGAGGCCGACGTGGTCTGGGTGGACGGCCATTCGGACTACGGGCACGCCTTCGGCGTGTTCTGGGAGAAGTACGGGAAAGAGGTGGGGCCCAAGACGACAGTCCTGGTGCTCGGTGACGCCCGGAACAACTATCACGCGTCCCAGTCGTGGATCCTCAAGGAGGTCCAACACCGGGCTCGGAAGGTGTTCTGGCTGAATCCCGAGCCGAAGGCGTACTGGGATACCGGCGATTCGATCGTGGGGGAGTACGGCACCTGGTGCGAGGGTGTGCACGAGGTTCGGAACCTGCGCCAGTTGGAGGGGTTCGTCGAGAATCTGGTCTGAGCCGCACCTGGGCGACGCCGATGACTCAGCGGGTTCCGTTGCGTAACAGCTCGGCCAGGCGAAAGGCCAGGTCGAGGCTCTGGCTGCCGTTCAGCCGGGGGTCACACATGGTTTCGTAGCGACTGCCGAGGTCGGCCGTCTCCACCGCGGCTCCCCCTCCGAGACACTCGGTGACATCGTCGCCGGTGAGCTCCAGGTGAACGCCACCTGGATGGGTGCCAGAGAACCGGTGGGCGGCAAAGAACCCGGAGACCTCGGCCAGGACGTCATCGAAGTGTCGGGTCTTGCGACCATCATCGGCGGTGAAGGTGTTCCCATGCATCGGATCGCAGACCCACACCACCGGATGCCCGGCCTCCTTGACGACATCTAGAAGGGGTGGCAGGCCGTCCACGACCCTGGTGGCTCCCATGCGGGCGACCAGGGTGAGGCGGCCCGGGACGTCATCCGGGTTGAGGGTTCGGCACAGGGCCAGCACATCGTCGGCGGTGGCACTCGGGCCCAACTTGCAGCCCAGCGGGTTCCCGACGCCCCGTAGGAACTCCACGTGGGCGCCGTCCAACTGGCGGGTCCTTTCACCGATCCACAACATGTGGGCCGAGCAGTCGTACCAGTCGCCGGTCAGCGAGTCACAACGGGTCAGGGCCTCCTCGTAGTCGAGCAGGAGGGCTTCGTGGCTGGTGTAGAAGTCGACCTGGCGGAGGTCGGCGAGGGTGTCACTGTTGACCCCGCAAGCCGACATGAACTGAACAGCCCGGTCGATCTCGTCGGCAAGGTTCTCGTAGCGTTGCCCGGCCGGGCTGTCGCCCACGAACTCACGGTTCCACTGGTGGACCCGCGAGAGGGAGGCGAACCCGCCCTTAGTGAAGGCCCGCAACAGGTTCAAGGTAGCGGCGGCTCGGTTGTAGGCCAGAAGGAGTCGTGCGGGGTCGGCGGCCCGTTCGTCGGCCGTGAACCCGATGTCATTGACGATGTGGCCCCGGAAGGAGGGGAGCTCGACACCGTCCACCGTCTCGGTATCGCTGGACCGGGGCTTAGCGAACTGGCCGGCGATCCGACCGACCTTCACCACGGGTACGCCGGTGTAGTACGTGAGAATGACCGCCATCTGGAGGATCACCCGGAGCCGGTCACGAATAGAGTCGGCGGACGTGTCGAAGGATTCGGCACAGTCGCCGGCCTGGAGCAGAAAGGCCTGACCTTCAGAGACGGCGGCCAGTTTCTGAGTGAGCTCTCGGGCCTCGCCAGCGAAGACCAATGGAGGGAGGTCGCCCAGCTGGTCGAGGACCTGGTGGTGGGCGTCGGCGTCCGGCCACTGGGGCTGCTGGAGGGCCACGCGGTCACGCCAGGACCGGGGGGTCCAACCGGCATCAGACCGCGAAGAGGTGGCTGTATTCACGGCTTTAGCCTACGGGCGACCCGTCAGGGGGCCGCAGGTGTTTTCCCGGCCCATTGGTGCCGACGGGCCGGAATCAGGCGGCGTCGATGACCTCGGTGGCCCGGTCGCGCACAGTGATCACGGCACGCTTGACCAGACGCCGGGCGGCTTCGGCAGTCACACCCAGGTCTTCGCCAACCTCGCGGTAGCTGCGTTTGCGCCCGTCGGTGAGGCCGAAGCGTTGCTCGACGGCATAGCGGGCACGATGGTCCAGTACATCGAGCAAGCGAGTAGCCATCTCGTTCTCGGCCATGGCCATGACCTGGAGCTCGGGGCCGTCAGCGGAATCGGGGAGGAGGTCGACCAGTTCGTTGCTGTCGTCGTCGCCGATGGTGCGGTCCAGCGAGGTTGGGGTGGTCAGTCGGTGGAGTCGGGCGTGCTCCTCGTCAAGTTCGTCGCCGTTGCCGGAAACGGCACGCAGGGCGGCCCGAAGGCTGGCCGAGCGGTCGCCGGGGAGACGGACCAGGCTGGCCTTCTGGTCGAGGGCCCGGCCGATTGCCTGGCGGATCCAGAAGGTGGCGTAGGTCGAGAACTTGAAGCCCTTCCGCCAATCGAACTTGTCGACCGCGTGTTCCAAACCAAGATTGCCCTCCTGGATGAGGTCCAGAAGCTCCATGCCGGGGGGCAGTGGGTAGCGGCGGGCCACGCTCACCACCAGGCGCAGGTTGGCCCGGATGAAGCGGTCCTTGGCCCGGTCGGCGGCCCGGATAGCACGCTTGACCTCGCGACCGGTCTCTCCGGCCTCCTCGCGAGCTCGGGCGTCAGCCCCAGCTTCGATGATCTGGGACAGTTCCCGTTCCTCCTGGGCGTTCAGGAGGGGAACCATGCCGATCTCGTTCAGATACTGGCCTACAGAATCACTCATGTTCTCTTAATCTCTTTTTCTTCTCTTGGTGGGGCACACGACGCGCGCCGTTGCCGCTCAGGGATTTCAGGGAAACTGATCTGCCGACCGGACCGCTCGTCGTGGCGGCTCCAGCGACTTCGTATGACACATATTCAAGCACAGAAGGCACCCGCTGTGAAGGGTCTAGCGGGGTGACATGGGGCTCACCTTCTCGTATTGATGCCCGTTTGGGCAGGTCAACGAATGTGTACGACGATTCCATGACGAACGGGGTTGACCGGGAGAACGGCGGTGGTTCGGTAGCATCGGCCCGTGCCCGGCTCCGCGCCCTCCGTCCCGCCGCGTCGGATCGGCATCCTCGGCGGCACTTTCGATCCACCGCACTTCGGCCACTTGGCAGCTGCCCGAGAGGCCCTCAGGGCGTTGGACCTAGACCTAGTGACCTTTGTGGTGGCCAACGACCCGTGGCAAAAGACTTCCCTGACCGGGGATGGGGTGGTGGAGGAGGTGTCCCCAGTGGGCATCCGCCTGGCCATGGTCGCTGCAGCAATCGACGGTATGGACCGCGTCCAGCTGGATGACCGGGAGGTACGACGAGGTGGGCCGTCATACACAGCGGACACCCTGGCCGAGTATCGCACCGACCACCCGGAGGCGGAACTGTTCGTCCTAGTGGGCAGCGACGTGGCACCCGGGATGGACACCTGGGTGCGACCCGAGGAGGTCCGCCGCCGTGCAACGATCGTGGTGATGGAGCGGCCGGGACACGAGGGGAGCCACCCTCCCGCCGGCTGGGTCCACCAGGTCCTCGATGGCTCCTTTCCGGACCTGGCCGGCACCGACCTCCGGCGGATGGTGGCGGCGGGCCAGAGTCCGGAATCTGCCGTCCCGCACGGGGTGGTGGCCGTCATCGCTGAGTACGGCCTCTACGGGGCCGGGCAATGACCGAACCCGTGGACGGTGATACCCCGCCGGACGACGATCGGCGTCGTCTGGCACCACCCCTACCCGCTGGGTGGCGGTGGGGGTTTCCGACCTTCCTGGTGGTGGCCCTGGTCTGGGCGGTGGTGCTCCTGGTTGACGGGCTATCAACAGTGCTGGACAGCGAGGGCGATGAGACCCGAGAGGCGGTGACCGATCCCTCAGCGCCGGGCTTCGAGGCATTCGTCGAGCAGACGTGGTCGATGCTGGTGGCCACCGAGGACGGCGACGGAGAGCTGGTGCAAGTGGCGGTAGTGGCGGCCACCGACCGGGCGGGAGGAGGAGGGACAATCCTCTTGGTCCCGCCGGAGGTGATGGCACAGGGCTGCGAGGCCTCGCCATGCCGTTTGGCGGAGCGCCACCGCGAGGGCGGGATCGACCATGTCCGGGAAACGGTGACCCGGTTGCTGGAGGTTGAGGTGACAGCTGCCGTACTGATGACTCCCGACCGGTGGACCAGCCTGGCCGGACCAGCGAGCCCCGTGTCCGTAGACCTGCCCATCGACCTGGTGGCCACGGCGAGTGACGGTACGACGGTGGTCCGGTTCCCGGCGGGTCGGGTGGACGTAGCCCCATCGGACGTGGTGGACCTCCTGGCATTTCCCGATGATGCCGACGGGCTGGGGCGGCTAGAGCGACAGAGCGCCTGGTGGGCCGCGTGGCTGGTACGGGTGGGCATCGGGGATCCGTTGGAGAACCTCCCGAACTTGGAGTTAGAGCTCGTGGATCTGATGGCGTTGGTGGCCGGAGGCTCGGTCCGGCTAGCGGACCTGCCGTGGACGGCGGTCGAGACGGATCTCGGCTCTCAGTTGGTCACCGATAAGGGGATGGTGGCCGATCTGGCAGTGCAGATGTTCCCGTTTCCGATCCCGTTGGTCCCCGGGCAGCGACCGACGGTCCGGCTGCTGAACGGAACCGGTGATCCCTCCCTCGACTCCCCAGCGCGCGAGCGGGTACTCCGGGCCGGGATGGATTTGTCCGTGGTAGGGAACTACCGCCATGACGGCGTGATCCAGACCCGGGTTGTCTACCGGGATCTGGTCCTGGCTGAGGCAGCCAACGATCTGGCGGCCGCCCTCGGCGGGGGCACCCTGTTCGACGAGAAAGCCAGCCCGGTGACCGACCTGACCGTGGTAATCGGAGCCGACTTCTGGCCTGCGGGCTAGCGTCTCATTCTTGTGCCCGAGCCGACCCTGACCGACTCCACCGAGCCCACCCTGGCCGACTGGGCCCGCCGGGCGGCCCAGGCAGCCGACGACAAGCTCGGGCGAGACACGGTGGTAATCGAAGTCGGCGACGTCCTTGCGATCACCGACTTCTTTGTGATCTCGGGTGGCGGGACGGTTCGGCAGGTCCGGGCCATCGCCGATGAGGTTGAGGAGCAGCTGACCCTCTTGGACGGTCCAAAGCCGGTCCGAGTAGAGGGCCGGGATGACTACCGGTGGGTCCTCATGGACTTCGGGGGGTTCGTGGTCCACCTGCTGGACGAGGAGGCCCGGGCCTTCTACGACCTGGAACGCCTGTGGTCGGACTGTCCCCGCCTGGAATGGCAGCCCGCCTGACCGATCAGCCTGGACGACGACGGTGGACGGTCACCGTTACCGCCCCCTCGTCGTCGACCTCGGTGCGAGCGTCGACCCCCCAGTGGCGGGCTATTAGTTCCGGGGTGAGGATCTCGGCCGGACGACCGTCGGCCACCAGCCGGCCGGCATCCAGGACGGCGATCCGGTCGGCGAACTGGCCGACCACCGATAGGTCGTGCAGCGAGCCGACCACGGTCAGGTCCCGTTCGGACCGGAGCTCGGCGACCAGTTCCAGTACCTCCAACTGGTGGCCGAGGTCCAGGAACGAGGTCGGCTCATCCAGCACCAGGACCGGTGTCTCCTGGACCAGGGCCCGGGCCACTACCACCCGCTGACGCTCTCCACCCGACAGCGAGTCCACGGCCCGGTCGCTGAACGGGGTGAGGTCCAGGCGGTTAAGGACTGCGGCGGTGGCGCGACGGTCGGTGGCGGAGGCCGAAAACCGGAGACCCTGGTGGGGGGATCGCCCGAGGAGGGCGTAGTCGAATACCTGCATGCCCGGTGGGATCACGGGATGCTGGGGAACCACGGCCAGAAGTCGGGCCCGGCTCCGCCCGGAGGGTTCCGAAGTTCTCACTGACCCGACCCGGACCGTCCCCGAATGTGCGACGGTGCCGGCCAGGACGCGCAGCAACGTGGTCTTACCAGCGCCGTTGGGGCCGACGACCGTAGTCCAGGACCCGGCGGCCACCTCCAGGTCTACGCAGTCGACAACCGTCCGACCTCCCAGGTCCACGGAGACCCCTGACCAGGACACGCCGATGGCCGTTGCCGGATTACTCATGAGGCCATCTGCCGACGGAGGATGACCAGGAAGAACGGGGCCCCGACGAAGGCGGTGATGACGCCGATAGGGAGCTCGGCCGGGGCCTGGACGGTCCGGGCCACCACGTCGGCTAGGGCAAGGAAGGCGCCACCGAACAGCAGGGACAGGGGGATGACCCGCCGATGGCTGGCGCCGGCCACCAGACGAACCGCGTGGGGAACGACAAGGCCGACAAATCCAATGAGTCCGCTAACTGCCACAGCGGCCGCCGCACCCAGCGATGCGACGGCCAGGATGGCCCGACGGGCGGCACGGGGTCGCAAGCCGAGCGTACTGGCCTCCTCGTCGCCTACGGCCAGGACGTCCAGGGGGCCGACGGCCAGCACTAGGCCGACCACACAGACCGCGGCGTAGGGGAGAAGTAGTCGCACCTCGGCCCATCCGGCGGTGGACAAGCGACCCAGGATCCACGCGAAGACCTGCTGAAGAGTCTCGGAGTTCTGCTGCTGGACGAAGGTCTGGATGGCCGTGAAGAAGTTGGCTACAGCCACCCCGGCCAGGATGAGGGTGGTTGGTGAGCCGACCCGACCTCGACGGACGCTCAAGGTACCGGCTGCCGTGACGGCCATCAGGGCCCCGGCGAAGGCGACCAGTGGGACGGGGTCGACACCAAGGACCTCCCGGAGCTCGGCCACGATGGCGATGGTGGCGCCCAGGCCCGCCCCGGCAGCAATTCCTAGCAGGTAGGGATCAGCCAGCGGGTTCCGAAAAACACCCTGGTAGGCAGCCCCAGATCCAGCTAGCAGCGCTCCCACCAGTAGACCCAGGACCACCCGGGGTGCCCGGAGGTCCCAGACAATGGCCCGGTCGGCGGCCGACAGGGATGAGTCGACCTCCAGAAGAGGCAACCGGTCAAGAAGTTCCCGGATTACTTGTCCGAGGGGAATGGCTACCGGTCCGGTGGCCACACCGATCACAGCCGAGACCAGGACGGCACCAACCCCGGCCAGGAGCCAGCGAATCCCGAGGAGCGACCGTCCGTCACCCTCGGGGTTTAGCCGGCCTGCCTTGGAGGTCATCGGGGGGATCCGGATCAGCTCAACTGATGGCGTTCACCGAGTCGACGATGACCCGGAGAAGGTGGACTATCCGCGGGCCCCACCGGGAGGCCACATCGTCGTCCAACTCGATGACGGTGCCGTTGGTCACCGCAGTGAGCGTCTCCCAGCCCGGGCGCTCGGCCACCGTGACAGCTGTCTGGCTACAGCATCTGGTGTCGGCCAGGAAGATCAGGTCGGGGTCGGCGTCGAGCAGGTACTCGGCTGACAGTTGTGGGTACCCCCACGAGGCACCGTCCGGGTCGGCGGCGTCGGCTGCGTTGACCAACCCAGCCAGGGCATAGACCTCGCCAATGAACGTCGACGACGTCACCGTGTAGAGGGTGTCGTCCAACTCGTGGTAGTAGCTGAGCGGTTCGTCCCGTTCCTGGACTGAAGCCGCCAGTTCGGCCATCTCGGACTGCATGCCAGCCACAAGAGCGGCCGCCTCGTCGACATTGCCGGTAATGGCACCCAGAGCTGTGATCTGGTCGTAGGTGTCGGCCAGCGTGTACGCCGCACCCTGCAGAAGGGTGGCAACCCCGGCGGCTTCCAATCCGGCCACTACGTCGCCCGGATCGTAGGAGAGGACCACCAGATCCGGGGCAAAACCGAGGATGGCCTCGACGTTGGGCTGGTAGCCACTCAGGTCGGTGGTCGGTGCTTCGGCGGGGTAGTTGGACATGGAGTCCACGGCCACGACACGGTCGCCGGCGTCGATGGCGAACAGCATCTCGGTGGCCACGGTGGAGATCGACACGATGCGTTCATGACCGGCAGGTTCGGCGGCGGCCGGTACGCCAGACATAGCGCTGGAGGCCTCGGCGCCGCCACAGGCCGCGATGACGACGACCAGGAGCGGGCCAAGGATCTTGTGGGCCATCACGGTGGGTCCTCCTGTCGTCGAGGTGTGGTCGCCCGATCGACAGGACCTTTGTCCGTCGGCCGAACCGATCCCCTTGCCTCGAGGGTGTCTGGTTCGCACGGCGGAAGCTGGTTCGGACTCGCCGCCGCCGAAAGGCGACGGCATCACCGCTGCGGGACAGTGCCGGGATCACACCGGACTTCGGTCCTCCGACCGCACCGGGATTGTATAGCGGGGGAGGGCCTACGAACGGAGGAGGCGTTGGATTGCTGCCACAACCTCTTCGACCGTCTCGTCGGCGGTGTCGCCCCCTTCCTGAACGGCCTCGCTCACGCAGTGCCGAATGTGCTCGTCTAGGAGAGCCACCCCGACGCCCTGCAGCGCCTTGGTCACCGACGAGATCTGGGTTAGGACGTCGATGCAGTACGTGTCCTCGTTGACCAGGCGTTGGAGGCCGCGGACCTGGCCTTCGATCCGGCGGAGCCGGACGAGGAAGTCATCCTTGGAGGGGGAGTAGCCAACCATAGGGGTAGGGGGTATCGTAGCGCGGCGAGCAATGGACACCACGCCGGACGGATGGAACAGGTGACGACGAGGACGATCGACCTTCCAATCGACGGAATGACCTGTGCCGGGTGTGCGGCCCGGATCGGTCGTGGATTGTCGGAGCTAGATGGGGTGGCCGATGCCCAGGTCAACTTCGCCACGGAGCGGGCGACCATCTCCTACCACCCGGAGAAGGTGGACCTTGGGGCCTTTGATAAGGCCGTTCAGAGACTCGGATACAAGGTGGTAGTCGAGCCGTTGTCGGAGGGGGTGGTGGACGACCGCGAGGTGGACGGTTCTAACCGGCGGCTCATCCTGGCCGGCGCCCTCACCGTTCCCGTTGTCTTGCTCTCCATGGTCTCGGCGCTGGACTTTCCGGGTATCGAGTGGGTGATCGGCTTTTTGGCCACACCGGTCGTGTGGGGGGTCGGGTGGCCGTTCCACCGGGTAGCCATCCACAACCTCCGCCACCGGGCAACCACCATGGACACCCTGGTCTCGATGGGAACGGTGGCCGCCTGGGCCTGGTCGGTTATCGCGCTGGTTCTGGGGCGCGGCCACATCTACTTCGAGACGGCGGCCGTCATCGTGGCCCTAATCCTGTTCGGTCGATGGTTGGAGGCTCGGGCCCGTCGTCGTTCCGGAGACGCCCTCCGGGCACTGGCTGGCCTGAGTGTGAGGGAGGCCCGCCGCAAGGACGGCACTCTGGTACCCGTCGATGATGTCCGGGTCGGCATGCGGCTGGTAGTTCGCCCCGGCGAGAAAGTCCCGGTGGACGGCCGGGTACTGGATGGATCGTCCACCGTGGACGCCTCGATGATTACCGGGGAGCCGATGCCCGTAGTGGTGGGCGTAGGTGACGAGGTGGTTGGTGCCACCATCAACGGGAACGGCGCCCTGACCATCGAAGCCGTCCGTGTGGGCCCGGAGACTGTCCTAGCCCAGATCATGCGGCTGGTCGAGCGGGCCCAGGGCTCGACGGCCCCCATTCAGCGACTAGCCGACCGCATCTCGGCCGTGTTCGTCCCGACCATCCTCGTTGTGGCCTTAGCTACCGTGGCCATCTGGCTGTTAGCCGATGGCTCGGCGGGGGAGGCGTTCACGGCGGCCGTCGCCGTCCTCGTCATCGCCTGTCCGTGCGCCCTCGGTCTCGCTACGCCCACGGCGATCATGGTGGGTACCGGTCGGGGCGCCCAGCTTGGGGTGATCGTGAAGGGAGGCGAAGTGTTGGAAGCCACCCGTCGGATCGACCACGTCGTCTTGGACAAGACAGGCACGGTCACCGAGGGGCGCATGTATCTCGAATCGGTGGTGGCGGCATCGGGGACTGATCCCGACGTTGTGTTGCGTCGTGCCGCTTCGGTGGAGGCGGCCTCTGAGCATCCTGTGGCCATCGCAGTAGCTGCCGCCGTTGCTGACCACGACCCGATTGAAGGCTTCGAGAACCTCCCGGGCCTCGGTGTGCGGGCCATGGTCGACGACCGGGTTGTGCTAGTCGGCCGCCGTCTGCTCTTTGCCGATGTGCCTACCGACCTGGACCAGGCCCTCGACGACGCCGAGAATGCTGGACACACCGCTGTGGTGGTCGGTTGGGACGAGACGGCCCACGGCGTCCTGGTGGTGGCCGACGAACTCCGTTCCACTAGCGCCGAGGCGGTGGCCGGGCTCCGCGCATTGGGCCTAGAGGTGACGTTGCTGACTGGCGACAATGAGCGCACAGCACAGACGGTGGCGACGGCTGTCGGCATCGACCGAGTGGTGGCCGGGGTGTTGCCCGACGGCAAGGAGGCCGAGGTTCGGAGCCTCCAGGAGGCCGGATCGGTGGTGGCCATGGTGGGGGACGGGATCAACGACGCACCGGCCCTAGCCCGGGCAGACCTAGGTATTGCCGTGGGCACCGGGACCGACGTGGCCATCGAGGCCTCGGACCTGACCGTGGTATCCGGTGACTTGCGGGTAGTGGTGGACGCCATCGCCCTGGCCCGCAGCACGCTGGCCACCATCAAGGGCAACCTTTTCTGGGCCTTCGCGTACAACGTGGCCGCCGTTCCGCTGGCCGCCGCCGGCTTTCTCAGCCCCATGGTCGCTGCAGGGGCGATGTCGTTCTCATCAGTGTTCGTGGTTGCTAACTCGCTGCGGCTGTACCGGTTCACCGGCCACCGCGAGGCAGAGGTCGTCCTAAGTGGAGCTAGAGGGAATTGAACCCTCGACCTCTTCCATGCCATCGATGGTACGGATCGACCAGCAGAGCTCTCGGAAGGGTCCAGTCCTCTGTGATCACTCCGGCGGCTACCGGATTGAACCCCTCTGGCCAGTCGGGCCTCAGATGGCCAGGGCTATCTGGGGGACCGAAGGTCCCGAGTTCAAATCTCGGCAGCCCGACAAACAGTGTGCAGGTCAGGCGTGGTCGTTGGGCCTATCGGTTGGAGAGGCGGGCAGTGGTTCAGTGAACCGGCCTTCGGTGGCCCGGCGGAGCGTCCCCGCTTGCTCGGCGAGCCGGGCTTCTGGGTTGAGACGACGACCGAGGAGGTCGACCCGCAGTCCGGTGGTGTTGATTGTCGGGATCCCGGCTTCGGCTAGGCCAGCGAAACGCGAGGCTAGGGCCTCCTTCTTACGGACCTGGTGGGGTTGGAGCTCGTCGAACTCACGGGGGTCTATCGGCCTACCGAGCACCAGGGCGCCAGCTTCCACTGCTGACCGCACTAGGGCCTCGCCAGTAGGGGTGCGGACGATGATCCCGTTGAAACCCTCGTCATCGCCCGTTGGGGCCCCACCGGGCCAGACGTCGGCGGCTGCTATGTCGGCCGCTTCGCCAAGGGCGTCGGGGCAGAACTTGCAGCGGGTCTCAACCTTCCAGCCGGCCTCGTCTTCCCACATCTCGAGGTAGGTCCTTTCGAACGACCTGCCATCGGTGGTCTCGACCCGGGTGGGTCCGGGGTTTCCGTGGCCGCGGTAGCGGAACAGAGATACCTCATCCTCGTCTACACCTACTTCGGCGAGCACATCGGCTGATTTCTCGAGACGGGACTGGCCGCCACATACCAGGGCCAGTCGGGCCACACACAGGTCGTCGACCCGGGGGTCGGAGGCCGCGTGGGCGTGAAGGGCTCCTAGGTCACAGGGCTTGGCGATGACGGCGAACGGCTCTGCCCGGTCGAGGACAGGGCCCAGGCCGGCTAGTGGGGCAGTCGGTCCGTAACGGGATCCGGTATTGGCGAGCACCTCTTTGGCGGTTTGGCTCAGCACCCAGTGGCTGCGCATCGGGTATTTCGGGTCGGCTCCGACGTGAAGCACCGTATCGACGGTTCCGGTGTCTATGAGGTGCATGCCGAGGGCGGTCAACACGCCTCCGGTGGCCGCACGGAACCGGACCTTCGGGTCGCCGGCCCACCCGTAGCGCATTGTCGAGAAGGCCCCCCACACCGGGTCGGCTTCAAGGTCGGGCGTCTGGCGTGGGGCGGCTACCACACCCGGGCAGGCGGCCAGCAACACTGCCTCCTCTTCGGGCGAGAACCGTTCGGCCGGGGTGGGCCGCAGACTGCCCGTTGGGGTCATGACCATGGGAATGCGGCCTTGGGTCACGGTCTCGCAGAGGCCGCAGCCGACGCACAGGCCGCTGGTGACGACCTCGGCGATGCTGTTTGCAGTCCGGTGCATGTCTGGTCAGGCCATCAGACGATGCGCAAAGAGCGCCTCGTAGTGGGGGCGACACGTTGAGTAGGCGTGCCTCAGGAGGTCGTTGTGGTCGATCGATACGTAATCGCGCTGCTGGATGGTGAGCCCGGTGGACGTACGCAGGTTGTCGTGCCATGAACCGCTGTCGTACCAACTCATGGCCTCCTCTCTGGGGGCCGCCCAGTGCAGGGCCTCGGCCAGGAACGGGATACCGACAGCGTCACACCACGCCGAGGTGATGCCATCCGGGTCGGCCATGAGGTCCTCCGCGTCGATGACGGGTGGTGGTGTACCCCGGTGTTCGGTGAGTCGGTCGAACAGGGACCGTTGCTCGGCGAAGCCTGTCTCGGCGATCTCGAAGTCCGGCCACTTGTCGTACATCGAGGGCAGGGTCTTGGCCGGATCACGGATTAGGAAGGAATGGTTGAAGTGGTCGAGGAAGTCGTCGTCGGCCATGTGGGTTACGTAGTGCGGGAACTCCTTGACGAACACGGGCCCCGTTTCGGCGGCCGCCCGGAGGTCGGACCAGACCGAGGCCGAGGTCAGCCCGGGTTTCGGTCCGCCCGCCCGTTGCGGAGGGCACCGCCGGTCCTCGCCGAGGTACCAGGCCTCGCCGAACGGTTCGTGGAGACAGTGGTGGTCCTTTCGTTCGCGCATCATCTGCTCGAAGGCCGTGGATCGTGAGCGGGGTACCGCCCACAGGGCGAGGATCGTGTGCATTCAGAGGGTCCCGAGCAGTAGGCCGTGGTCGCGGACGGGGATCCCGAGGTCGAGCTCGCGGAGCATTCCCCAGAAGAGGGCGTTGTCGGATGCCACGACCGGCTTATCGAACATGGCTTCCAGAGCCGGTACATGAGGTGCCGTCCGGAAGCCGGCGCCGGTTTGCACCACGACGTCGGCGTCCCGGGCCGCCTCGTGGGCTAGGCGGATGCTCTCCATGACGTCGCGGTCCGGGTGGTCCCACACTGTCTGGTCCTCGACCTCCAACTGCTCTTCCAGGGTGGCGTAAAGGCCCTGGTCGCGCATGTGGCCGCTGGACAGGATCTCGAATCCGGCCTGTTCCAGATAGCGGTTGATGCCGTCCCTCCAGTCGTCTCGGTAGTAGGCGTTACTGACAGCGATCCGCCTGGCCCCGAGGTGGCGTAGTGCCTCGACGATGCAGTGTCCAGCCATGAGGAAGCGGGCACCGATCCGCTCGCTGAGGTCGTCGCAGTACCTGGTGATCTGGTCTGGCGTCGTACCGGTGCAGTGCACCCAGTTGCTGCCGGCCTGGCCGATCACTTGGCAATGCGACTCGGCCAGACAGGTGGCCGCTTCGTCCAGTAGGTCGAAATTGCGAGTCCGGTCGTTGAGGTGGTACTCGTAGCCGGGGATGTGAAGCGCCCGTTGCATGGCGCCTACCCCTTCGGGGGCGACGGCCGTGAACTGCTGCACCACGTCGTCGAAATAGCGCGGTGTCGTGACGAAGCCCGAGTAGCCGATGTAGCGCTTGCGGGTGATGTCGGTGGTTAACACGTGTCCTCCTGGGGTTCGTTGCCGCTGTTGGCGAGCGCCATCCAGAAGCTGGTCAGGTCCGGCGCATGGCGAAGGTCGCGGGCGGTGGCGATCATGGCGTCGGCGTCGATTCGGTTGCCGACCAGCAGCCGGAACTTGGCCTCCAACTCGTCGGAGGTGAGGGGCTGGTGCATTGAGCCCCTCTGGCCGCACACCCGCACGTGGTGCTCCGTGCCGTTCGTGCACACCACTCGTAGGCCGCCGGCCATCTTCCAGGCGTAGCTGGCATCGCACCATTCGGCGGCGGCCATGGAGACCACCCGGGCTTGGAGGTCGGCTAGCGCCGGATCGGCGATGCGTTCGGCGGTATAGGTGGACGGGTCGGACGGGTCAGCCAGAAAGGCGGCCGCCACGTTGAACGGTCCGCTGTACTGGGACGCCATCACCGAGGTGGTTCCATCCTGGGAATTCTGCTCGGCGGCCTTGGTCGGCACCTCGGCGTGGATCTCGGCGATGTCGTCGGCACGGACGCCCCGACCGCGGATCTCGAGGGCCGCGTCAATGAGCGGGTGGATATCGCTGCAGGCCGCATACGGCTTGACGGTGATCTCGTCGATCATCCACCGATCACCGAGGTTGTCGGTGAGGAGGTTGACAGCGGGTTCGGTTGTCGAGATCCGACAGAACCCATATCTGCCGGCCAGTCCGTCAGCGGGTCCGTCGAAGCCGTCGGCTGCCAGCAGGGCGGCCGTTAACCCGCCCTCCGCCGCCCTGCCGGCATGGAGTCGCTTGGTATCTCCTCCACTCTGGTTGAACTCGGTGGTTCCCGACGAGAAGGTGGCGGCAATTCCCAGGGCGTGAGTCATCATCCCGGATCCGAAGTCCAGGAGGTGTCCAACCGCTGCGGCAGAACCAAACACCCCGGACTGGCCGGTGGGGTGGTAGCCAGCCAGCATGTGGGATGCCGGCCCAACGGCGATGCCGGCTCGTCCCATCGCTTCGTACCCAACCACGATCGCCTCCAGGACGGCCAGCCCCGAGGCGCCGGTTTCGGCGGCGATGGCGAGCACTGCTGGGATGACGACCGCTCCGGGGTGCGAGATGGCCTCCTCGTGCACGTCGTCCAACTCGAAGGCGTGGCCTGACGCCCCGTTGGCGAAGGCGGCCATCGGAGCCGAGGTAGCGAACCCTGAGCCGACGACCGGACATGGACCACCGTCACCACCAGTACGACGGGCGTGGGCGGCTGCCCGCTGGCTCCACGGCTGGCCGGCTCCGAACACCATGCATCCCAGAGTGTCGACTAGGCAGTCGACGGCACGGTCGATGTGATCGTCGCTGATCCGCAGTGCCGGGTCGGCGAGGAAGCCTCCCAGTTCTCGGGTAGCGGTCATCGTCCCAGCGCAGCGCGGACCAGGTCGTGCAGGTGGGGGACGGCGTCCTCGGAGTGGACGGTGGCCACGCCGTCGGGACGTTCGATGAGCGGACCGGGGACGTAGCCCCGACTGCGCAGACCCCGTTGGACGGAATCCAAGATTGAGAAGTCTTCGCTGACCGTGGTCCGCCAGTCCAGGTCGATGATCTCGTCCTGTTCAGCGGTCGGGGTATCGCCGTCGAACCACCACTCGCGGATTAAGAGGGTGCGGTCCACGGCCAGGGGTACCCACCGGAAGGTGTTGAGCACCTCGCCGGGATAGCACTGGATTGATGACACCGGGAACACGAAGAACGATTCGTACGGCTGGCCTCCCTCGGCTAGGGCGTACCCGGTGCTGGCCGGCGCTTCGGCGCTGTGGCGGATGGTCTGGCCGCGACCGGTGATGCGGTAGCTGCCGGGGGACACGACGCCCTTGGTGAACGACTTGTGCACGTTGGGGCAGTGGTAGCACTCGTTGTAGTTCTCGACGGCCAGCTTCCAGTTGGCGCTGACCAGGTGGGTGCGCCGATGGGTGAGGGTGCGGCCGGCCGCGCTGGGTGCCACGGCCAGCAGCTCGTCCTCGATGTCGGGCACGGTGTCGGACAGGCTGGCTGCGTCATCGTCCAGGTTGACCCACAGGAAGCCACCGAGCGTGTCTAGCCGGACCGGCGGCACGCAGATCTCGCCGACCGACTCGCCACGGGCGTGCAGCAAGCGGCCGTCGAGGTCGTAGTTCCAGGCGTGGTACGGGCAGGTCAGGCTGCTGGTGTGGCCGGCATCGTCGGTCAACAGTTCGTGGCCGCGGTGCTGGCACACGTTGTACATGGCGTGCAGCGAGCCGTCGGCCAGCCGGGTCACCGCCACCCCCTGGTCGCCGACGGTAGCGGTGAGGTAGTCGCCGGGTTCGGTGAGTTGGCCGATGTGACCGACTAGCTGCCAGGTGCGGGCGAAAATGCGGTCCAGTTCGTCGGCGAACACGACCGGGTCGGTGTACCAGTCGCCGGAGAGAGCTCGGCGGTGGTCGCTCAATGGGGGCTCCTCGACGGTGAGAGGGGCGGTACAGCCGGCGCAGGCTAGGGCAGGTCGGCTAGGGCGTCCACCAGGTGGTCCATCCGGTGGGGGAGGTTGATGTCGCTGCGTAGATAGCGCTTTTCGAGACCCCGGAAGGACACCGAGCCGTCCTTGACGATGACGCCTCGTTCGAGCAGGTCTTTGAACACCAGTGTGGAGTCGGTGTCGGGGTCGAGAATTTCGATGAGCATGAAGTTGGAGCGGGTGCCGGGTACCAGCCGGAAGCGGTCCAGTTCGGCGAAGCGGGCGGTGGCGTGGGCTTTGCCCTCGAGGATGGCGGTAATGGTGCGGTCGACGTGCTCGTCGTCGGTCAGGGCGGCGATCCCGCCGGCGATCTGGAGTCGGCCCACGTTCCAGGTGGGCTTGACGGCCAGCAGCGGCGGGATCAGGTTGGGGTGGGCCACACCAAAACCGAGTCGCAGCCCGGCCAGGCCGAACGCCTTGGAGAAGGTGCGCAGCACGATGAGGTTGTCGTATTCGGCAGCCAGGTGGATGTAGCCGGGCGTGTCCGAGTAGTGCACGTATGCCTCGTCGAGGGCCACCAGGGCGTGGGGGGCGGCCTCGACGATGCGGCGTACGTCGGCCTCTTCGAGCCAGGTGCCCGACGGCGAGTGGGGGTTGGTGACGAACACGATGCGGGTGTCGGGTCCGATGGCGTCGATGTAGGCGTCGACCTCGCAGGTCATGGTGGGTGTGTCGATGTACACCGGCTGGCGGCCTTCGGCTTCGGCGAACAGGTGGTATATCGGAAAGCACGGCCGGGTCATGAGCACCTGGCCGCCTGGTTCGGCGAACGCCCGGATGATGAGGGCGATGACTTCGGTTTCGCCGGAGCCGCACACGAAGTTTTCGGGGGCGTAGCCGTATTTGGCGGCCAGAGCCTCGCGCAGCGGTTCGGCCGTCCACGGCGAGTACATGTGGACGTTGTCCAACTCGGCGGTGATTGAGGCCACGGCCTTAGGGGAGGGGCCGAACGGGTTTTCGGCTGAGCCCAGCTTGGCGACCTCGTCGGCGGGGATCCCGTAGTGGGCGGTCACCCAGTCGGCGGGTAGTCCGGGCACGTAGAACTCGGGGTTTTTCAGGTTGGGGTTGGCCAGGTGGAGGTCCATAGGGTCACTCCTCGACGTACACGCCGGCTGCGCGTCGGTGCTGGTGGAACTGATCGATGGCTTCGGCGGCCTCGGTGCGGCTGTCGGCCACCATGAACGCCAGCAGGGTCTCGAGCAGGGCGACGACGCCCAGCACGCTGGCGAAGAACAGCGGGGTCTCGGCGGGGGTGGTGAACACGTGGTCGGCGTCGAGGGCCGGCGGTGCGGTGCGACTGTCGGTGACGGTCACCACGGTGATGTCGCGTGCACGGGCCAGGCGGGTGGCTTCGACGATCTCGGCCCGGTACGGGGCGAAGGTCATGGCGATAAGCACGTCGCCGGCGCCCATGCGGCCGATGTCGTCGATGGGCAGGCCCTCGTTGGTGGGGAGGGCCCACAGCCCGGGGACGGCCATGGAGCCGACATAGCAGAAGTGGCGGGCTAGGGGCAGCAGGGCGCCGACGCCGAAGACCCCGGTGCGGGGGGCGGCGAGGATGGTGTCGGCCACCGTCTGGAGTTCGACGGTGTCGAGGTCTTCGAACACCTGCTCGACGATCCCCAGGTTGGATGAGGCCAGATCGGCCAGCAGGTCGCCGTGGTGCTCGGCGCCGGCCAGGGTCTGGAGCCAGCGGGCCTTGTCGGGGAACGAGGTTCCGGGGGCGGTGACCTCGTGACGGAACGGATCGCGTAGGTCTTCGTAGCCGTCAAAGCCGACGGCCCGGGCCAGGCGGACCAGGGTGTTGGGCTTGACGCCGGCCGCTTCGGCCAGCTGGCGCATCGAGAGCACGGCGACCTGTTCGGGGCGGTCGAGCATGTGGCGGGCCGCCTGGCGGACCTGGGGGGTGAGGTCGTTGTAGGCGTCGGCCAGCCGGTCCAGCAACTCGTTTGACGACAGCGGTGCGGGGGCCATGGACGTCGCGTTCATGATCGTACAAGTGTACCATTATTGAAATAAAATCGGACAAATGTCCGCTATCTCGTTAGTCGTTTCGTGGGAGTCCCCTCATGTCCATGCCCGATCACACCCGGGTCGTCGTCGTCGGTGGTGGCATCGTCGGTGCCAGTGTCCTTTACCACCTCGTCGAGGAGGGGTGGACCGATGCCCTACTCATCGAGAAGGCCGAGTTCACGTCCGGCTCCACGTGGCACGCCGCCGGCCAGGTCACCCACTCAGTGTCCAGTTACACGCTGGCCTTCATGCGCAAGTACGCCACTGAGCTCTACGCAGCGCTCGAGGCCGAGACCGGGGTGGCTACCTCGTGGCACGAATCAGGCTCCTTCCGGGTGGCCTACGAGCCCATCGAGGTCGACTGGTTGAAGGGCCAACTGGGGGTCGGCGCCTACGCCGGGCTCGAGATGGACTGGGTGGGCCCCGAAGTGGTCGCCGAGCACCACCCCCTCTACGACGTGTCGAACGTCGTGGGCGCCATCTGGACGCCCCGGGACGGCCATGTCGACCCGTCAGGCGCCACCAACGCCATGCTCACCGGGGCCCGCAACCGGGGTGCCTCCACCTCTCGCCGCAACCGGGTGCTCGAGATCAACCGACGCCCGGACGGCGACTGGGACGTCGTAACCGAACAGGGCACCGTCACCTGCGAGCACGTGGTCAACGCCGCCGGCTGCTACGCCGACCGGGTGGCCCGCATGGTCGGCCTGCGGGTGCCGATGGCCAACGCCCTTCACGCCTATGTCATCACCGAGCCGGTGCCTGAGATCACCGCCCTTGACCGTGAGCTGCCGGTCATGCGCGACGACTACCTCTCGGGATACATCCGCCAGGAACAGGAGTCGGGCCTCATCGGCATCTACGAGCAGGTCGGAGCCGAGGCGGCCTGGAATGACCAGCCGGGGTGGGAACTCGAGAACCCGCTGTTCCCGATCGACTACGACATCATCGGCGACCGGCTCATGCGGGCCTTCGAGTGCATGCCGTGCCTCGAGCCCCGAGGCATCAAGCAGACCATCCGAGGGGCCATCACCCACACCCCGGACGGCGAGGCCATGCTCGGCATGTCGGGCATCCCCAACTTCTGGATGGCTTGCGGCGCCCAGGTCGGCCTGGCAGACGGCCCCGGGCTGGGCCGGGAGCTAGCCCGCTGGATGGTGCATGGCGAGACGGTTCTCAGCGTGCGGAGCTACGACCCGCGCCGGTTCGGGTTCGTGCCCGACGGCGACTACGGGCGGGAGAAGGGCGTCGAGGACTACATGTACCGGCACCAGACGCCGGTGCCGGGCCTCGAGCACCCTCATCTCCGCCCCTTGAAGGCCACGCCGGCCTACGAACGCCAGGCTGAGCTGGGCGCCGTGTTCACCCAGGTGTACGGCTGGGAGCGCCCTAAGTGGTATCCGGGGGCCGCCGGACTACCCGTCGAGGACGATGTCGGGTTCCGGCACGTGCGCTGGTTTGAGCCGGTGCGGGAGGAGGTTCGGGCCGTGCGGGAGGGGGTCGCGCTGCTCGACATGACAGCGTTCGCCAAGTTCGACCTGATGGGTCCGGACGCCTTCGAGGTACTGGACGGGCTGTGCGCCAACCGGCTCCCGAAGGTAGGCCGCATCGGCCTCAACTACTTCCTCACCCCAACCGGACGGGTCGAGAGCGAGATGACGGTGACCCGCTTGGCCGACGACCACTTCTACCTCGTGTCGGCTGCGGTGGGGGAGCTAAAGGACCGCGAGTACATGACCACCCACTGGCCGACCGGGCTCGACGCCATCCTGACCACAGTGTCCGAGGCCTTCGGTGTGCTGTCGGTGGTCGGGCCGTCGGCCCGCGACCTGCTGGCTCGATGCACCGCTACTGACGTGTCCAACAGGGCCTTCCCGTGGCTGACCGCTCAGCAGATCATCGTGTGCGGGGTGGAGGTGCGGGCCCTGCGGGTGGGCTTTGTCGGCGAGTTGGGCTGGGAGCTTCATGCCCCGCTGGCCGACATGGGCACCCTGTATGACGGTCTGTGGGCCGCTGGTACCGACATCGGGGTCGCCAACGCCGGCCACCACGCTGTCAACTGCCTGCGCATGGAGAAGGGCTACCGCACCTCGCGGGACATGACCCACGACGTCGACCCTGTCGAGGCCGGCCTCGGGTTCTTTATCAAGCGTGACAAGGGAGACTTCGTCGGCCGGGACGCCCTGCTAGCCCGCGACGAGCAGTCCCGCCGCTGGGCGTCGGCATACCTGGAGGTCGAGTGCGACATCGCCGAGTGCATCGGCGGTGAAGGGGTGTTTCGTGGCGACCGGGCCGTGGGCCTCACCTCGTCAGGCGGTTACGGCTACACCACCGGCAGGGTGTACGCCTTCGCCTTCGTGTCACCCGACGACGCTGTGCCTGGCACCGACCTGGAGGTCATGATTCTTGGCGACCGGTACCCGGCCCGGGTGCTCGCCGAGGCCGCCTACGATCCCGGAAACGAACGGCTCCGGAGCTAGGGGCGGATCGGCCCGGAATCGGCCGGCTCCAGAGTTGGGGATAGTTCAGGCCGGGGTGAGACGACCAGGGGGTGTGATTTGAGGATCACCCGGATCACGATGTGGGGGCTGGACCTTCCCCTGAAGCGGCCTTACTCGCTATCGGGCGGGCGACTCCACTTCGAGCGCCTTGACTCCACCATCTTGCGGCTTGACACCGACGAGGGGCTCGTCGGCTGGGGCGAAGGATGTCCATGGGGGTCCACCTACCTGCCGGCCTTCGCCGGTGGAATCCGAGCCGGCGTGGCTGAACTGGCTCCCACCGTTCTAGGACTAGACCCCCGTCGTACCGACGTCGTCTACAGAGCCATGGACCTGGCTCTACCCGGTCACGGCTACGTGAAGTCCGCCATCGACATGGCCTGCTGGGATCTTGCCGCCCAGGCGGCTGGCCTCCCGCTCTGTGATCTGCTGGGCGGGAGGACAGATGGCTCAGTGCGGCTCCACTCGTCCATACCATCAGGCACCCCCGACGAACTCCTGGCCGAGATCGACTTGGCTAGGGCCGAGGGCTACACATTTCACTCGGCCAAGATCGGCGCCGATGTAGAAGCTGACGTTGAACGCATACGGACCCTCGACGCAGCCATGGTCCCAGGCGAGGAACTCACTTTTGACGTCAATCGCTCCTGGACTCCCGCCGAGGCAATCACCGCGCTGAACACCACCCGGGAGATTCTCCGAGTGGTGGAGCAGCCCTGCGAGACCTACGGGCAACATCTGGCAGTGCGGGCCGCGGTCGGCCAGCCCCTGGCTATCGACGAGTCGCTCGTCACCGTCGATGACATGATCCGGGCGGTCGGCGACCGGGCCTGCGAGGTGGTCGGTCTGAAGGTCGGCAGAGTGGGAGGGATCACTCCGGCCCGTCGCATCCGGGACGTGGCGGCGGCAGCGGGGATCCGGATGAACATCGAGGACACCGGGGGTACCGCCCTATCGGCCAGCGCGACGGTACATCTGGCCCAGGCGACTCCTGAGCCGTTGCGTCGGGCCACCTGGCTGTGTGTCGGCCACCTGACTGACAACCCGGTGGAGGGAGGTGTGGCCAACGACGGGGGTACGGCTACCGCCCCGGACTCCCCAGGCATCGGTGCGGTTCCCGACCAGGCCGCGCTCGGCCAATCGCTGGCCATCTTTGAGGCCGACCGGTGAATAGCCCCCTCGGTCACCTACTCGGATGGGACCGAAGAACTGTTTCACCTAGGCATTCGTTGCACACTTCGTTGCACAGAATGCACATCACCACACGGACACAGGCGTATCCGTCAGACACACATCGTTGAATCCACGGGCGCTAGCGGTCCAGACGGACACTCCGGACAGATTTCTGTGATCTACCGGACCAGTGGCAGTTGGCGAATGTCGCCTACCCCCTCTTTCTCAGACAGGGTCGAGTTAACGATGGGGTAGGGGCTTGTGCGTTGCTCCCAGCGTTGCTCCCAGAGAGTGTTTGTACTGAAAACGAGAGCACCGCAGGTCGTTGACCTGCGGCGTCAAGTGGAGCTAGAGGGAATTGAACCCTCGACCTCTTCCATGCCATGGAAGCGCTCTGCCAACTGAGCTATAGCCCCGGGGAGCCGACAATCTACCAGCGGCCCATTGGGACTCGACTCGGCCATCGGGTATCCGGGCACCGGACTACAGCGCCCCCGTCGTAGCCTCAACGGCGATGTCCGAGCGCTACGACCCCCAGAGCATCGAGGCCCGCTGGCAGCAGCGGTGGTCCGACGAGGGCACCTATCAGGTCGACAACGACGACGCCCGCCCGCCCTTCTACGTGCTCTCGATGTATCCGTACCCGAGCGGTCCGGCCCACATGGGTCACGTGCGGAACTACACGATGGGCGACCTCCTGGTCCGCTACCGCACCATGCGGGGAGATGGTGTGCTGTCGCCCATCGGGTTCGACTCCTTCGGGCTGCCGGCCGAGAACGCGGCCATCCAAACCGGTACTCACCCCCGAATCCACACCGACGCCAACGTTGAGGCCCTCTCGGACTCGTTGCGGCGGATCGGTGCCGTCTACGACTGGCGCCGGGCGGTGAAGAGCCACGACCCCACGTACATCCGGTGGACACAGTGGATCTTCTTGAAGTTCTACGAGGCGGGCCTCGTCTACCGCGACAACGCGCCTGTCAACTGGTGTCCAGGCTGCCAGACAGTGCTGGCCAATGAGCAGGTCCTGGGCGACGGGACCTGCGAACGTTCTGGCGACCCCGTTGAGCAGCGAGACATGGAGCAGTGGTTCTACCGGATTACCGCCTACGCCCAGCAACTCCTTGACGATATGGACAACGTCGACTGGCCCGAGAAGGTCAAAGTCATGCAGCGCCACTGGATCGGACGGTCGGAGGGAGCCGAGTTTGGCCTACCTGTATCCAACGCCGACGGATCAGCCCGAGAGGATGTGGCGCCGCTGGCCGTCTTCACGACTCGGCCCGACACGTCGTTCGGCATGACGTTCGCCGTCATCTCACCCGAGCATCCCCGGGTCGACGAGTTGACTACCGACAACGAGAGGGCCACCGTCGACGCCTTCCGGGCCTCGGTGGCCGGCCGGTCTGAGATCGACCGGCTTTCCACCGAGGGTTCGCTGGACAAGCGCGGCGTGGCCACCGGGTGCCGGGTCGTGAACCCGTTCACCGGGCAGGCCATTCCGGTCTTCCTGGCCGACTACGTGCTCATGACCTACGGGACGGGGGCCATCATGGCCGTACCCGGCGAGGACCAGCGCGACTGGGACTTCGCCGTTGCGCACGGCTGCGAGATCATCCGCACCGTCCAACCACCCGACGACTTTGACGGCGAGGCCTACGTCGGCGAGGGGCCGGCCATCAACTCGTCGTTCCTAAACGGCCTGGAGGTGGCCGAGGCCAAGGTGGCGGCCATCGACTGGCTGGAGGCTGGGGGGCACGGCGTCCGGAAAGTCAATTACCGCCTGCGAGACTGGTTGCTGTCCCGCCAGCGGTACTGGGGCTGTCCGATCCCCATCGTCTACTGCGATGACTGCGGTGAGCAGCCGGTGCCCGTCGGCCAGCTTCCGGTAGACCTGCCTGACGACGTTGAGTTCATGCCCACCGGACAGTCACCGCTGACCACCCACGAGGGCTTCCTGAACGCCTCATGTCCGGCCTGCGGGGGTCCGGCTCGTCGCGAGACCGACACCATGGACACCTTCGTGGACTCGTCCTGGTACTTCCTCCGGTTCGCCGATCCGTGGAATGACGAGGCGCCCTTCTCGCCCGACGCGGCAGCCCGCTGGTTGCCCGTTGACCAGTACATCGGAGGCGTGGAGCACGCCATCCTCCATCTCATGTACGCCCGCTTCTTTACCAAGGCCCTGGCCGACGTCGGCGTGGCCCCTGAAGGGCTTCGAGAACCATTCCAACGGCTTTTCACCCAGGGGATGATCCGCCTCGGCGGCACCAAGATGTCCAAGTCGAGAGGCAACCTCGTCGCCCCCGAGGAGATCCTCGACGACCAGGGGGCCGATGCCCTTCGCCTGGCCCACCTCCAGGTCAAGCCCCCGCAGGAGGACGTGGACTGGGAAGACTTCGGGATCGACGGGTGCGCCAAGTTTCTGGCCCGAGTTTGGCGCCTAGCTGTGCCCGGTTCGGACCTGTTCGCCGAGGCGAGGACCGGTGAGACCACCGAGGCCGACACGGAGATTGACCGGACCACCCACCGGCTGGTGGCCCGCATCACCGACGAGTACGACCGATGGTCATACAACACGGCTGTTGCCGGCTTCATGGAGTTCACTAACACGCTCTACCGGTACGTGCAGACTGACGACGGTCCGCACGCCGCGACCCTGGATGCCGCGGTAGACGCCCTGCTTCAGGTCATGGCTCCGGCCGCTCCCCACTTGTGTGCCGAACTGTGGGAGACACGGCGAGGAGGCCATGTGCACCTGGAATCGTGGCCCGAGGCCGACCCGGCCAAGCTGATCGATGACATGGTCACCATGGTGATCCAGGTAAACGGCAAGGTCCGCGATCGGGTGGAGGTTTCGGCTGACCTGGATGAGGCGGGTGCCGAAGCCGCCGCCCTGGCCTCCGAACGGGTCCAGGCCGCCCTGGCCGGTGTAGAGCCCCGGAAAGTCATCACCCGGCCGCCTCGCCTGGTCAACGTCGTCGTTTGAGCGGCCGTTAACGGTCTAGCCGTCGTCGTGGCTGCGGAGGAACCTCTCTAGCTCGGCCGCCAGTTGGTCGCCGTCGGGCAGTTGACCCCGGACGTCGTGGAGGTCGTCGTAGGCCGCCTCCAGCCTCTCCAGCATCGTCACGTGCTCCGGGTTACGGGCCACTAGATCATCCAACCGAGCCCGGGTGGCGAGGGAAGCTTCAGATAGCGGGCCCTCGTCGACTGTGGCCCCCGAGAGATGTGCCAGGCCGGCAAGCAGCGCTAGGGCGGCCGGCGGATACGAGGTAGCCGAAAGGTAGTGAGGAACCTGAGCCCACAGGCCAATCGCTGAGATACCGGCCCGGCTGGCCTCCATCTCGATCACGGCCTGGGCCCCGGCAGGAACCTCGACGGTGGCCGTCACAAAGTCCAGACGTTCGGTCAGGTCGGCACTGCCGGCCGTACACGACAGGCGGGTTGGACGAGTGTGGGGGACGGCAGCCGGATAGGCGCCGAGGCCGACCACCATCTGGACACCGAACTGGCGACATAGGTCGACCACGGCCTCGGCGAAGCCCCGCCACTCGTGGTCGGGCTCCGGACCGTGCAGGACCAACACGTCGGTTTCGGTGGTGGACTCAAGAAGGAACAGTTCGAGAGTCGGCCACTCCATACGGCGGCTCACGCCGTCCACCAGGTGGAGGGTGGGGCGCCGGGCCCGGTGATCGAGTAGACGGTCGGTGTCAAAGCGGGCGATCCGACGCCCCGGGTCACCCTCCAGTAGACGCTGGCGTGCCTCTGCTGCAGCGCCGGCGGCGTCGATCCAGCCGTCCAGGGCCAGCAGCAGGACCGGTCCGTCCAGGACGGGAGTCTCCAGGATCTCGAAGAGAGGACGGTCAGCCACGGTCAGGTTCCCGCCGGCAGCCGGGAAGCCATCTCGTGGGCCAGATCGGCAAGGTCGACCACCCTCTGGCCAAAGGCCTCCACCAGCCGGGGATCGTCCTGGTCGCCCATCACGCCCGCTGCGTACCTCGAGTAGACCCCCTCCACGATGCAGGCGATCCGCCAGTAGGCGAAGGCCAGGTAGTAGTCCAACTCGGCCAGGTCCCGTGTTCCGTGGGCCTCATAGAGGGAGCGCACCTCGTCGGTGGTCGGGAACCCCTCGATCGACGTAGGGGGTAGCTGCCCGCCGGTGGCTCGGCTATCGGCGTAGGCCACCATGCCGGCCACGTCGGCCAGTACGTCGCCGGTGGTGCACAGCTCCCAGTCCAGGACAGCCGCCACCTCGCCGGCGGCCGACATCACGCAATTGTCAAGCCGGTAGTCGCCGTGCACGATCCCTGCTCCCTGCTGGGCCGGAACCCGGGCGGCCAGCATCTCGTGGGTCTCCAACACCTGAGGCAGGTCACGGGTGGTGGATCGCTCGAACTGGGTCCGCCATCGCTTCAGCTGGCGCTCTACGTAACCGTCGTGGCGACCCAGGTCTGACAGGCCGACGATTTCCAGGTCAACATCGTGGAGACGGGCTAGGACCTCTACGAGGGCTACACCCATGCGCCGGCGGACATCGACTGGGACCAAGGCGGCGTCTTCCACCGTACGCACTACCAGGCCAAGGACGAAGTCCATGACGTAAAAGGGCGCACCAGTGATCTGGTCGTCCTCACACAGGCCGACCACTGACGGGACGGGGACGTTGCTGTCGGCAAGGGCGTTGATGATCCGGTACTCGCGGGCCATGTCGTGGGCGGTGGCCAGAACGTGGCCCATGGGGGGTCGCCGGAGGACCCACCGCCGGTCGTGGTCATCCGACACGGAGAAGGTCAGGTTGGAGCGCCCACCGGTGATCAACTCAAAATGCAGGTCACCGTCGATTCCCCCAACTCGCCCGTCGAACCACCGGAGCAGGTTGTCGTGGTTGATCCCCGCGGTGTCGGCCATCGCCCCGGGACGGTAGTGGAGGCGCACGACAGGCTGCCTACCCTGACCTCCATGGACGTCACCGACGCAACCTTCCAGACCGAGGTCATTGACCGGTCCCGCCAGGTTCCAGTCGTGGTCGACCTGTGGGCCGAGTGGTGCGGCCCGTGCACCGCCCTGGGGCCGATCCTGGAGAAGGTGGTCGGCGAGACAGGTGGTCAGGTAGTTCTGGCCAAGGTGGACATCGACAAGAACCCAGGGGTGGCCCAGGCGTTCCAGGTTCAGTCCATTCCCGCCGTGTTCGGTTTGGTTGATGGACAGGTCGCCGGGAGTTTTGTCGGAGCGCAGGGCGAAGAAGCCGTCCGGGCGTTCGTGGAGGGCCTACTGCCCACCGAAGAGGTCTCCGAGATGGAGCGCCTGGTGGCCGCTGGTGACGAAGCATCGCTGATTGCCGCCCTAGCTATCGAGAATGACAACGTGGAGGCGGTCACCGCCCTAGCCCTCCTCCTGGTCGAACGCTCCGGCGAGGGCGACCGGGAAGCCGCCCTCAAGCTGTTGGAGCGGATCCCTGAGTCGGCCGAGACACGACGGATCGCCGCCATGGCACGAGTTGAGCCAGTGGAGGACGTCGAGACAACCCTCGGCGAGCTGCTTTTAGCCGTGAAGGACGACGACGAGGCCCGACAGCGCTTTGTAGACCTCCTCGAGGTGCTGGGTCCTGACGACCCGCGCACCGCCGAGTGGCGTCGGCGCCTGACTTCGACCCTGTTCTGATCCCGATCTGACCTGGCGGCCCTTTCGACCGCCGATCCACGTCTTCCACGGAAGTGTCGCGGCCCCTGAGGGCGAGTCGGTTCCGGGTCGGTGGGACAACCTGGCCGGTGCTGTGGGAACTGGGTCACCTGTGACTGCTTCAGTCACCGACAGTCCGACCCCGCGTGTACCGTCGACCGGGTGATCGTCGAGCTGGGAGCCGACCACCGGTACGACTGCTCGACCCGCACCCTGGTTATGGGGATCCTCAACCGGACCCCCGACTCCTTCTGGGACCGGGGACGCTTCTGGGACTTTGACGACTTTCTCCGGTTGGCTGACCGACACGTGGCCAACGGGGCTGATCTTCTTGACGTGGGTGGATCCAAGGCCGGCCCCGGGCCGGAAGTCACGGAGGCCGAGGAGCTGGACCGGGTGGTTCCGGCGGTGGAGGCGCTGCGAGCTCGGTTCGACCTACCAGTCGCGGTGGACACGTTCCGGGGTTCGGTGGTTGCCGAGGCGTTGGCCGTCGGAGCCTGCGTGGGTAACGACATCAGCGGGTTCGCCGACCCGACCTTTTTGCCTGCTTGCGCCCGAGTCGGAGCTTCGGTGGTGGCTACCCACGTCCGGATTGGGCCGCGCATTCCTGACCCGACCCCGCGCTACGACAACGTGGTGCTTGAGGTCCGAGGCTTCCTTGCCGAACGAGTCGCCATGGCCCAAGCAGCGGGAATCCCCGACGAGCGGATCATGATCGACGCCGGCCTCGACCTGGGAAAGACCCCGGACATGTCGGCCCTCTTGCTTCGGAGTTCCGAGGACTTGACGTCCCTCGGGCGACCGGTGTTTCTATCGGCGTCCAATAAGGGCTTTCTCGGTGAGATAACCGGGGCCGCGGTCGACGACCGACGGGAACCATCGTGGGCTGCCCATGCGTTGGGAATCGCCCTCGGGTGCCGGATCATCCGGGCCCACGACGTACGAGGCGGTCGGCGGGTAGCCGATGTCCTGGAAGCGCTGTTGGCCACCGAGAAATTACCGACGGGAGAAATGGCGTGAGCCGACCCATCGTGGTCATCGTGGGAGATGATGATGCCTTGGTCACTGAAGCCCTCCGGGGGGCCGTAGAGGAAGCTCTGGGCGGCGAGGATCGTGCTCTGGCCCTCGAGGAGTTGACTGAGGAGGAGTACCGCCTTGAGGATGGCTTCGAGATCGCGCGCCTGGTGGACGCCGCCCAGACACCGCCGTTTCTCACCGGTCGACGGGTGGTAGTCGGACGCCACGTGGGCCGCTTCGGGACGAAGGACGCAGTGGCCCCCCTCGTCGCCTACCTGGACGCCCCGTTGGATAGCACCTCATTGGTCGTCGTCTGGGAGAAGGGGAGCATGCCGGCCCAGTCCCGGCTCAACCCGCTGCCCGCATCGCTGGCCGAGGCGGTGGCCGGTGCCGGGGGCGAGGTCCGTAGGTGCGGGACGGGTCGGGGGCGAGACGCCGATCGGTGGTTGGAGGATCGGCTGGACATTGCTGCCGTTGAGTTGGACCGACCGGCCAGGAACCTGGTGGTCCGACGTCTGGGCGAGGATCGGGCCCGGATCGTGCCCCTGCTGGACACGCTGGCTGCGGTGTTCGGGATCGGTGCGGCCGTGGGGGTGTCCGACGTGGAACCGTTCCTGGGCACGGGGGGCGACGTGGCGCCGTGGGATCTGACGGACGCCATCGACGCCGGTGACGTCCCAAAGTCTCTGGACTGCCTAGCCAGGATGCTGGACGCCGGTGGGCGGCATCCTCTGGCCGTGATGGCGTCGCTGCACGGGCACTTCGGTCGGCTGCTACGCCTCGACGGGGCGGATGTTCGTAATGAGGTGGAGGTCGCCGACGTGTTAGGGATCAAAGGTTTCCCAGCCAAGAAGGCGCTGCAGATCAGTCGCCGCATAGGCCCGGGGAGGGTGGCCCGGGCGATTCGACTGATAGCGGCCGCCGATCTGGACTTGCGGGGACGTTCGGCCTGGCCGCCAGAATTGGTGGTTGAGGTGTTGGTGGCCCGGTTGGCGAGCCTGGCCCGGCGCTGAGCCAGAGAGGGTGACGGCCGGAGCGGCCGTCGGGGATCAGCCGGAAAGGCCGTTAAGGCGTTTCTGGAGTCGCGACTTGCGACGGGCGGCGGCGTTGGGGTGCAGGATCCGACGATCGCCGGCCCTGTCGATCCGCTTCATGGCGACTGCGGTGGCCTCGGCCACGTTCTCGCCCGACTCAGCGGCCTCGACAGCGCTTCGGATACGGGTCTTCAACTCGGCACGCACAGAACGGTTGCGCAGCCGGCGCTTTTCTGTCTGACGGTTGCGCTTGATCTGGCTCTTGATGTTGGCCACGGGGGATGGTCCCTCTGGGTCGGTGGACGTTTGGTCCGGTTGGGAACCGGCACGGCACACCATGTTACCGGTGGCGTCCTTGGAATGGTTCTTGGCCGACGTGATGCCTGCCCAGCGGCGCGTTAGGCGGGGCTGGGTGCCCGGGGCCACCGTGGAGACGGCCCCCGCCGGTACCGTCAGCGGCGGGATGGACCTCTCGCGGCTGCGCAACACCTCAATCATCGCCCACATCGATCACGGCAAGTCCACGCTCGCCGATCGGATGTTGGAGCTCTGCGGTGCTGTCGATCCGCGCGAGATGCGGGCCCAGTACCTGGACTCCATGGACTTGGAGCGGGAACGGGGCATCACCATCAAGCTCCAGAGCGTTCGCCTGGACTGGAAAGACACGGTAATAAACCTGATCGACACCCCCGGCCACGTGGACTTCGGCTACGAGGTAAGCCGGTCGCTGGCCGCCTGCGAGGGGGTAATCCTGGTCGTGGACGCCGCCCAGGGGATCGAGGCCCAGACCCTGGCCAACTGCTACTTAGCGCTTGAGAACGACTTAGAGATCGTGGCTGCGTTGAACAAGATCGACCTACCGGCCGCCGAGCCCGACCGGTACGCCGAGGAGATTGAGAAGGTCCTCGGCATTACTGCCGAGGATATTCTTCACATCAGTGCCAAGACGGGCGAGGGGGTGGCCGAGCTACTGGACGCCGTGGTGGAGCGGACCTCGCCACCAGTCGGGGACCCCAGCGCTCCACTCCAGGCCCTGGTCTTTGACAGCCACTTTGACCAGTACCGCGGGGTGGTGTCGTCCATCCGGGTGGTGAACGGCCACTTGGATAGGACGGCTTCGCTGCGCTTCATGCAGGCTGGGGCGGTCCATGAGGTCGATGAGATTGGGGTGCGTCGCCCGGACATGACGCCGGTGGACGGCCTCGGCCCCGGCGAGGTGGGGTACCTGCTGGCCGGCATCAAGGACGTGGCCGAGGCCCGGTCCGGAGAGACGGTGACTACCAGCCGACACGGTGCCGACTCACCGCTGGAGGGCTACCGGGAACCCCAGCCCATGGTGTTCAGCGGGCTCTACCCGATCGATGGCGACGAGTTCAATGATCTCCGAGAGGCCTTAGAGAAACTCCGCCTAAACGACTCCAGCTTCACCTATGAACCCGAGACCTCTGGGGCGCTCGGGTTCGGCTTCCGGTGTGGCTTTCTGGGGCTACTTCACATGGAGATCGTTCGCGAGCGTCTGGAGCGGGAGTTCGATCTCAGCCTCATCACCACCGCCCCGTCGGTGGTGTACCGGGTAACTACGACATCGGGTGAGCGGCTGGAGATCGACAACCCGTGTGACCTACCGTCGACGACCGAGATGGCCCGCATCGAGGAGCCATTCCTTCTGGCCGCCATCATTACGCCTACCGACTTCACGGGCACACTCATGGAACTCTGCCAGGAGCGACGGGGTGACTTGGAGGGCCTGTCTTACTTGTCGCCCGAGCGAGTTGAACTCAAGTACCACCTTCCTCTGGCTGAGGTGGTCATTGACTTCTTTGATCAGATGAAGAGCCGCACCCAGGGCTACGCCAGCCTGGACTACGAGCCCGAGGGCTACCGCGAGTCGGACCTGGTTCGGGTGGACATCCTGCTCCACGGCGATCCGGTGGACGCCTTCTCGACGGTGGTCCACCGATCTGCGGCCGAGGTCTACGGGCGAAAGATGACAACCAAACTTAAGGAGCTCATCCCGCGCCAGCAGTTCGAGGTGCCCATTCAGGCGGCTATTGGGGGACGGGTCATCTCCCGGGCGACGGTCCGGGCGTTCCGAAAGGACGTAACGGCCAAACTCTACGGAGGCGACATCACCCGAAAGCGCAAGCTGCTAGAGAAGCAGAAAGAGGGTAAGAAGAAGATGAAGTCCATCGGACGGGTCGACGTGCCCCAGGAGGCCTTCATCTCGGCACTCAAACTCTACGACTGACCATCGGCTGCCGGGGCACGGCAGCCGATGGTCCGGGGGGTGGCCGATAGCATCTGCTCCGTGTTGGAGGACCGCAAGGCGACCATCCTGAGCGCCGTCGTCGAGGAGTACATCAAGACGGCACTGCCGGTGGGCTCGGCCCGGATCGCCGGCTCGCATGAGATCGACGTCTCCTCGGCCACTGTCCGCAACGAGTTGGCCAACCTCGAGGAGCAGGGGTACCTGATGCAGCCCCATACCTCGGCGGGCCGGGTGCCAACCGAGAAGGCCTACCGATTCTTCGTGGATCGGATCGACGGCCCGGGCACCCTGGACGCCGCCGACCGGGAGCAGGTGCAGGCGTTCTTCCGTCGGTCGCACCGGGAGATGGAGCAGATGCTGGCGGAGACCAGCAACCTGTTGGCTGACCTGACGGGGAGCGCGGCCGTGGTCCTTGCCCCCGACCGTGACCAGCAGGAGGTTCGTTCGGTCCAGGTAGTCGGCCTGACCCGGGATCTGGCCCTCTTGGTACTGGTCATGGCCAACGGCACGGTTGAGAAACACACCCTGGAACTGGACGAGGAGGCCGCCGACCCTTCGGAGGCCACCCTGGCGGTGGCGGCCGCCCACCTCTCCGGAGCACTCATCGGCCGCCGGCTACAGGCCGTCGACCGAGCACCGGTGACCGGCGAACCAGCAGTAGACGCCGTACTCGAAACGGTGTCAGACATCCTGGCCGAGCGGTCGGCGCGGGTCGAACGGGCTTGGGTGGGTGGCCGGGCCCAGGTGGCGGCGGCCTTTGGCGAGGTTGAGAGAGTTCGCGAGGTGTTGGACATCTTGGAACGCCAGTTCGTGGTGGTCAGCCTGGTCCGTGACGTAATTGACCGGGGTTTGAGCGTGGCCATCGGAACTGAGACCGGGCTGGAGCCGCTGACGGACTGTTCCGTGGTCGTGGCGCCTTACGAGATTGAGGGCCAGACGGCGGGCTCGATCGGGGTGCTCGGACCGACCCGCATGGACTACACGCAGGCCCTGGCCACAGTGGCCGTGGTGGGACGCCGTCTCGGCGATCGTCTTACCGAGGGCTGATCGGTGACGCGAGACCACTACGAGGTCCTGGGCGTTTCCCCGGACGCCAGCCCGGAGGCAGTGAAGCGGGCCTACCGGCGCCTGGCCCGCCAGCACCACCCCGATGCCAACCAGGGCGATGAGGGAGCGGAAGCCGAGTTCAAGTCAGTAGCCGCCGCCTACGAGGTGCTCTCCGATCCGGACCGCCGCCGAAACTACGACCGGTTCGGCCACGACGGACCATCGACCGGAATGACCGGTGATCCCTTCGGGGGCATCGGCGACATTTTCGAGTCGTTCTTCGGCGGTGGCTTTGGCGGGGCCGGAGGGCGCCGATCGGGTCCGACGACTGGCGAGGACCTCCAGACGACGATCGAGGTTGAGCTGGAGGACGCCGTGTTCGGCTCTGAGGAGGAGATCACGGTCCGGACGGCCGTGGCGTGCGCAGACTGCGAGGCCACTGGTTCGGCACCCGGTACCTCGGTAGAGCGGTGCGGAGGCTGCTCGGGTACTGGCCACGTCCAACGGGTCCGCCAGTCACTGCTGGGCCAGATGGTGACCACCACGTCGTGTCCGACCTGTGGTGGGCGAGGAGAGGTCATCTCGGACCCCTGTGGTGCGTGCCGGGGCGAGGGTCGCCGGGTAGAGGAGCAGTCGTTCACCGTCAACGTTCGGGCCGGGGTCGACGAGGGTACGACTCTGCGGCTTAGCGGTCGAGGGGCGGTGGGGCCGCGTGGCGGCCCGGCCGGCGACCTTTACGTGCACGTGAGGATCCGTCCCCACGCCGTGTTCGAGCGCCATGGCAGTGACCTCATGCATCGGTTGCACCTGCCGGTAACCCAGGCGGCACTCGGCGTGGAACTGGACTACAAGACGCTAGATGGGACCGAGATACTCCGGATCCCCGCCGGGACACAGGGCGGTGAACGGTTCCGTTTCCGAGACCATGGCGTCCCCCACCTCCAGGGACGTGGTCGCGGCGATCTCGTGGTCGAGGTGGTGGTGGACACCCCCATCGACTTGACCGCCGAGGAAGAGGAGATCCTGCGTTCCCTGGCCGCCGAACGCGGTGAGGCGGTGGCCGAACCAGGTGATGGCCTGCTGTCCAGGATCCGCTCAGCTTTCCGATGACCGGTGCGCTGCCCGATGGTCAGGGCGGTCCCCACGCCTACGTCGAAGACCTCGATGAGCCAGCCCTCGCCGACGAGGACCGCCACCACCTAGCCCGGGTGCTTCGCCTCCGCGACGGTGACTCGCTGACCGTCGGAGACGGACTGGGCCGCTGGCGCCCGGCCCGCTTCGGTTCCGACCTCCGGATCGACGGCGAGGTGGTTGAGGTCCCGGCGGCCTCGCGGACGGTGGCCGTAGGCTTCGCCCTAATCAAGGGGGGACGACCGGAGTTAGTGGTCCAGAAGCTGACCGAGCTGGGCGTGGATCGCATCCTTCCGCTGGCTGCGGAACGTTCCGTGGTGCGATGGGACGAGGCCAAAGTTGCCTCACAGTACGAGCGGATGGTTCGGGTTGCCCGGGAAGCCGGTATGCAGTCACGACGGGCGAGGCTGCCCGAGGTCGCCCCGGTGGCCCCGGTGGAGTCCCTGTTGGATGCTGCGATGGCTGATCCGGGCGGGGAA
Source organism: Acidimicrobiales bacterium (assembly GCA_022452035.1). Lineage (NCBI taxonomy): Bacteria > Bacillati > Actinomycetota > Acidimicrobiia > Acidimicrobiales > Acidimicrobiales bacterium. The sequence goes on from JAKURV010000004.1 coordinate 105,110, forward strand.
GTGCTAGACGCCGACGTGGACGTGCTTCTGGTGGGCCCGGAAGGTGGTTGGACGCCCGAAGAGCTTCGAGGAAGGCGAC